>CAZCBD010000251.1:0-2555 GCA_964496755.1 uncultured Melioribacteraceae bacterium | reverse complement strand
ATGCTCCCGATCATGATGGCGATGGAATTCCCAATGGATTAGATCCCGATTTTTTGAAAATGAAAAGAAAAATGAAGGGTAAATTTATTGATATGAATGGTAATGGAATTAACGATTATCTGGAAAAGTCTTATCTAATGAAGCATAAAAAAATGATGATGCAAAAAATGATGATGCAAAAAATGCAAAACCATTCAAAAAGAAATTCTCGTAGAAAGGAAATGCTTAAAAAAATAAAAAAAATGAAGTGGATAAAGCAATTCCGTAATCGAAAAAAATTACACTGAGTTAATTATGAGATTATTTTTTTTTCTGTTTTTGTTTTCGATTTTTTCCCAAGCCCAAATTAGCTTCTTAATTAATTCCTCCAGCGAATATAATGATAATCCTTTTAGAGATAGTGTTGGCAATGCTTCATATGTTAATTCCACTTCTTTTTTGTTTGATTTTTCAGTTAGTAAAGTTAGCTTGAATTATATGGGTAGTTATAACTATTATCAAAAATTTGCAGACAGAAATTTTTATTGGCATCGACTTAGCTTTAGCATACAAGATTCTTTAAATGTTTTAAGCTTAAACTATTCTCAGAGATTGAACAAAAATGATTATAGCTTATTCGATTATTCGGATTTCTTTTTGAATGCAGAAAAACGTTTTTCACTTAACATGTTTCAGCTCAGGAGTTCGGCCACCGGAAAGTTTACTATTTATAAAAATTTAAGCGAGTACAATAATTTTAGTTTTTTTGCCAATCTTTCCGGATATAAGTTTTTCGATTCAAAAACAACTTTAATTTTAGGTTTAGAATTGAATTATAAATATTATCTTCAAAAAACAATTGCAAATAATATTTCAGTTAATCCGTATGTTTTTCAAGGTAATTTTAAAATTAGAGTTGCTCAATCAATATTCGAGAAAACAGGTATTTCAATTTCTAACGAATATCGAAAAATACTATCAGGTAACGGAAAAGATATCTTTAATATTGCCACCAATTATGCAGACGAAACCGATTTGTTCGATGATCCGTTTTCGTTAAATGGAAATAGATTTGGAATTATGATTACTCAAATTCTGACGAATAATCTATCGTTGCAAATTAATTATAATTACGAAACAAAGAATTTCCCCGCACAAGGAATTTATTTAGAAGACAATACTTATCGGACAAGTGAAAATAAAAATGATGAATCATCTATTATTAGCGTAAGCTTAAAAAAGGAGTTATATTCAGACAATTTTCTATTAAATACGGAAATACTATTTGAATATCAAAATAATATTTCCAACAGTTTTTTTTATAACTACAGTTCAAAAAGTCTTGCATTAAATTTTACTTTTCTTTTTTGAGTTTTAATATGTTAAATAAATTTTCAAAATTTACACTTAAGCCTAAAGTTCTTTCAATGATATTTATTTCTGTTGCAGCTGTAATTTTTACGTTAGCCACAATTGAAATATTTCAAAGTAAAAAAGAACTTGTGGAATTAATGGAAAATCAGGCAAAATCTTTGCTTCAAACAATGATAATTAATTCTGAAAATGCCATTAAAGCCAATAATGAAATTGAAAATAAATTAAAAGAAAATTTACTTTCAAACGTTTTGAGTATAAAAATACTTTTTGAAAAAAACATTTTATCCAAATCTCTGCTTAAGGATTTTACAAATAAAAACAATTTACGAGAAATTAAACTTTTAAATTCTGAAGGATTTGAAATTCTTTCTGCCGGTAATAATAGGGAGGAGAAATTTTCTACCGAATTATATGAAAATGTATTTTTCCCGCTAATTGAGGGTATAACCGATACAATTTTGAATCTAAATTATACCGACTCGGTATATACAAAACCGATTGCAATTGCTGCTGTAATAACCAAAAATAAAAGTATTATTTATTTGGAATATGATTCCGCCGAATTGTTGAAATTTAGAAATGAAATCGGTTTCGGGAAATTGTTGCAAGCAATAGCAAACAAAAAAGAAATAAGATATATTGCCTTACAAAGTGATTTCGGAATAATTGCAATGGCAGGTACGGTTGATACACTTGAAAATATTGAGGATTCGGATTTTTTAAAAAATGTGATTTCCAAAGAAAAAATTTCAACCAGAATTTTGGAAACAAATGGTGGAATATATGAAGCGGTGCAACCGTTTTATTTTAAAGGTGAATTTGTGGGGCTTTTCAGATTAGGACTTTCAACAGAGCCGTTGGATTCAATTAACAGAAAAATAATTTCACGGATAATTATAATTAGTTTTATTCTTATAACATTGGGCACTTTGCTTTTATTTTTAATTTTTTCTAATGAAAATTATAAAACACTAAAAATGGAATATAATTCAATAGAAACATTTTCGAACAATGTAATTGAAAATGTGACTGATGGCATTGTGGTTACTAAAGATGAAGATGAAATTATTTTGGTCAATAGGGCAGCAAAAAAATTATTTAAACTAAAAGAAACGGAAAAATATTTAAATAAATTTATTTTTCATGTATTCAAAAAAAATGAATCGATAGCAACTTTTAATTATCTTATCGGAAATAAA
>CAZCBD010000250.1:0-2586 GCA_964496755.1 uncultured Melioribacteraceae bacterium | reverse complement strand
AGGTACAACTTTTCAGATTGAGTTGAAAAAATAGTTCAACATTAAAATTTTAATGCTAAAAATTAACCTCTATCACTCTTTTAAGATATTGACAAGAGGAAAAAATGTTGCTATATTTAAGGTGCTTATATATAATGCATTATATTATTAAGCCTCCTTTCTATATAATCATTCCTACTGCCAAGGTTGTGCCCTCTGCCTTGGCAGTTTTATTTTGTTTACCATTTTTTAGGACAATCTTTTTTAATATACTTTTTTTTGAATGGGTGATTTTTTTGAATGGAAATTTAATAAATTGGTAATTCGATAATAAATAGAGCCCCCTCATTTGGCTTACTCTCAATTCGAACGTCACCTCTATGTAAATTAATTATTTTTTTAACAATGAAAAGACCTAAACCACTTGAAAGTTCGCCTCCGGTTGGTTTTGCCGATAATCTTTTGAACTTTCCGAATGCATTTAATAAATCTTCTTCCGAAAAACCGGGGCCTTCATCTTTTATTTCAATTCTAACTTTATTGCCCGCAGTAAAAACACGAATTTTTATTGTAGTATCGTGCGGAGAATATTTAACAGCATTGTTAATCAAATTGTCAACTGCCGCAACAATCTTTTGTTCATCAGCTTTTATAATAATGGTATTATTTTCATGAAGAAAGTTTATTTTCTGATTTTTTGCAGCTGCTTGAATTTTATTTCCTTCTATTACCTTTGCAACTAATTTTGTAATATTCACATCACGAAGATTAAGCTCGTAATTAATATCATCAACCTCTGTCATATTTAAAAACTGCTTTAATGTTTCCATTACTTCATCCGCAGCATCAATTATCAAACGCGATAATTCTTTACACGAATCAGAATCTTCCGGATCATTATAAATTAATAATGCAGCCCCTTTAAGCGCACTAACCGGATTTTTCAGATCATGAGTTAAAATCTTTATTGCATCAAGATTTTCTTCTATTGATTGTCTTGCATTTAGCAATTCTTTTTCAATGTTTCTGTTTTTTTTATCCATATATTCTAAGTTTATCATTGAGGTTTTCAATAATCGCTTTAATATACAAAATCTAGAACTCAAAATATGAAAAAATTTTTTATAAAGATTAATATTTATTACATTACGCAATTAAATCAAAATTTACGAAATAATCTTTGAAAGGTAGATTTAATGAGTACGAAACGACCGGAATGGGATAAATACTTTTTAAAATTGGCAATGCTGGTTTCCGAAAGAGCTACATGCCCCCGAATGCATTGCGGCGCAGTATTAGTAAAGAATAAAAGAATTTTGGCAACAGGATATAACGGTTCAATACCCGGAGACGAACACTGCGAAGATGTTGGATGTATGATAGTAGATAATCATTGCATAAGAACAATACATGCCGAAATGAATGCTTTGCTTCAGTGCGCAATTCATGGCGTTAGTACAAAAGGAGCAACTGCATATGTAACAAATATGCCTTGTACAAATTGTGCTAAAGCATTAATCGGTGCCGGAATAAAAGAAGTTGTCATATTCTCGGATTATCACGACACCAAAGCCGAAGAATTTTTCCGACGAGGAAATGTTGTTTTAAGAAGAATAGAAATGCCGGAAACTGAAATTAATTATGATTTATCCAGTTTTTCCTCGGCAAAAAAAACCCAGAAAAGCCGGTAATATTTTATTATTTAATTGAAAGTAGTTTTATGTTGTCAAAAGAAAAACTGAACAAATATTTTTTGCCCGATAATTTTTTTAATAGAGAATTATCTTGGTTAGAGTTTAATCGTCGCGTTTTGGAAGAAGCATTGAACAAAGAATTGCCTTTGTTGGAAAAAATAAAATTCATTTCAATTTTCGCCTCAAATTTGGATGAGTTTTATATGATTCGCGTCTCCGGCTTAAAAGAACAAATTTTGGCAAATGTTATTGAAACTAAAATTGACGGCTTAAATCCTTATCAAGAACTGGCGGCAATTGAAAAAGAAGTGGCCCCGATGCTTGAAAAAATTTATACTTATTGGCAAGATGAAATTATTCCGGAACTGGCTAAGCACAATGTATATATCAAAACAATTGATTCTTTAACAACAGACGAAAAAACTTTGTTAACAGAATATTTTAAAAAAGAAATTTTACCGGTACTTACTCCGCTAGCTTTTGATCCCGGCAGACCGTTTCCTTACATCTCAAATTTAAGCCTTAGCTTTGCATTATTAGTGAAAAAAGGAACCGGTGAGCAACATTTTGCAAGAGTGAAAGTACCTGATATTCTTCCTCGTTTACTTAATGTAGATGACATTATAAAGCAAAGCAGAAACAATTCCGAAGAAACATCCAATAGTTTTTTATGGATGAGTGATTTAATAAAAATGAATCTTAATCTTTTATTTCCAGGCGTTGAAATTCTGGAAGCTCATAAATTCAGAATAATTAGAAATACCGATATGGAAATTCAAGAAGACGAAGCTGACGATTTGCTTGCTATTATTGAAGAAAACATTCGTCAAAGGAAATTTGGCTCTGTTGTTAAACTTGAAATTGAAAACGAAATGCCTGCTTTTATGATAGACACATTAACAGAAAATCTGGA
>CAZCBD010000249.1:0-2611 GCA_964496755.1 uncultured Melioribacteraceae bacterium | reverse complement strand
TATTAGTAGAAAGAATTTATCAACAGTAGATTAAATTGCCGAGTTTATATGAACAACATAATTACGATTGAAGATTTTAATTTAGAGCTAAAGAATGAAGGTGTTGCATTTTATTTTACCACATCGGATTGTAACGTGTGCAAAGTACTTTTTCCCAAATTAAAAATGTTACTAAAAGAAAATTTCCCGAGAATTAAATTATTTAAAATTGATTGTACAAAAGCCGTAGAATTATCTGCACAACAAAATATTTTTTCCGTTCCAACATTAGTTGTGTTTTTTGACGGGAAAGAATTTATTCGTGTTTCGCGGAACATTGGTTTATCGGAATTGTACGATAGAATTGAAAGACCTTATAAAATGATATTTGGTGAGTTATGAAAAAAAATCTGATTCCTAAAATATTTTTGCTATTGTATCTATTGACTTTTTTTACATCTATTGAATTTAAATCTCCCGTTAAATATCAGATTCTTGAAATTTTACAAAATAAAGAAGCGGAATTTGATAAAATTGCCAAGAAGTTTGATGCTAAAATATTTAATATTAAAGAAATTGAAAATGTTTCTTTAAATTCGAAATATTTTGATCGACCGGTAGTATTGGATACGTTGATCTTGGGATGGAAAAAAATCGACAGAATTTATTTAATTCAAGCTCAAATTATTAATTCTCAAAATAAGTTTATAATTGCCGAATTGGAATGTTCGGAAACATTATTCAAAAAACTACAAGAACTGAAAAAACCTTCTGCAATTCTAATAGGCAAAATAAGTTCCATATCATTTGGAAGAATTAAATGTAATGTTGAATCTTTGTTTGAAAGAAAGAAATTATATCTTTTCAAAGATAAAATTTTAATAAAAGGGAAGTGTTTGGATCTTGTTGCATAATAAAAAGCCCCGAAAAATCGGGGCTTTAATTTTTATAACGTCCATTTAGGTAATTTGCCTTTTACCGCCGGAGCTTTAATTTTCTCTAATTCATTTTCCAATTGTTTTAAATCTTTTTCTTCAATTTCTTTCAATCGGTTCATAATCGGAGGAAATTCTTTTTTCAATATTTCGAAATTTCTTGTTTCATTTTGTGTAAGGGCAGAAGTAGAACCCCAGTGCGTATAAACCAGGTTATTTAATCTGCCGTTAATTGAAACCGGCTGAGGAGGATTTTCTTCTGCACTGGCTTTGGGTTTTTGTCCATAGAATTTATATTCAATCATATCCAATTCTGTTGCCAATGCTTCAGCCTTTTTAATCAGTTCAGGTTTCAGAACGGGGGATTGGTAAATAGCTTGTCTGATAGTTTCAACACGCGATTGCAATTCTCTTGCAAAGTTTTGTGTTCCCTTAATAATTCTATAAAGTTCTGAAACTTTGTTTTGGAAAGCAACAAGTTTTGCTCTATCTGTTACAGGAAGCGTAGTGTTATTTAAGGTCTTTGCTTCAAACTCAACAGGGTCAGTTAATTTAGTAATTTCTCCGTTTTCATATTTGGAAATTGCAACAAAATATTTTCCCGGCATTGCAAAAGTACCGCTGCCACCGGTATTCATGGGGTTGAATCCTTTTGAAGATACTCTTGCCGGAGCAGTGCTTGCATATCTTAAATCCCAAGTAACTCGATGAATGCCTTTGGAGATAGGCTTTACAAGCTTGCGAACAAAATTTCCTTTTGAATCTGTGATTGTAAAAATTAAATGTGGTTTTACTTCTCTGCTTTCTTTTCTTGAATCCAAATATGAGATCTGCGGAATTTTTTTGCTTTCTTTGAATAGCTTTCTTTCTTTTGCTTTTCTCATTTGTTTTTTTGTTTTGGCCGATTCTTTAATAAAATAGGTAAAAGTAGCACCGAAAGCAGGGTTAGGAGCTTTGTAATAAGTTGAACCTTGTCCGTAAATACCTCGCTTCATAACATACATTAATGCATCTTTAATGTTAAATATATGGGCATCCTTTTTAGCAATTTCATCCGAGAATTCTCTTAAAGGTGAATAGTCATCAAGCACATAAAATCCTCTGCCGAATGTAGCCAATACCAAATCGCATTCTCTTTCCTGAATTGCAATGTCACGAACAGCAATTGTAGGAATTCCTGATTTTAATTGAATCCACTTTTTTCCACCGTTTTTCGAAAAGAAAACACCAAACTCGGTTCCAACAAATAGTAAATTCGGATCTTTAAAATCTTGTGCAATGGTATGGACAGTACCGTTTTTAGGAAGATTATTTGCTATTGATTCCCATGTTTTACCTTTATCGGTACTTTTCAATAGATACGGTTTAAAATCATCGCGTTTTCTATTATCAAAAGAAGCATAAACGATATTTTCATCGAATCGATCGCATAAAATATCACTTACGTAAGTGTATTCCGGTACACCCGGAAAATCAGAGATTTTTTTCCAATCTTTATCATTTTCCGTAACTTGAATTAATCCGTCATCGGTTCCAATAAAGAGTAAGCTTTCTTTTACGGGTGATTCCGAATGAGAAACGATGGTACCGTAAAGAGAAGTAGAAACATCTTTTACAACAGCATCCGAACTCCAATATTTACCCATCACAGGCCAAGTATTTCTGTCGATTTTAGCAGTTAAATCATCGCTTATATC
>CAZCBD010000248.1:0-2706 GCA_964496755.1 uncultured Melioribacteraceae bacterium | reverse complement strand
CGGAAAATTAGTTGACTTAACTTTGCATGCAAACTTTGATGTGCCTCCGGTTGATTTGGGCAGTGCGCATGATTATTCTTTTTCTCCCGATGGGAAGGAAATTGTTTTTACGGCCAATCTGGATAAGGTTGTTGCTACAAGTACAAACAATGATATTCATATTTTAAAAGTTGCCGATATAACGGAAAATGTACCGACAAAATTTAAAACTATTTCTAAAAGCAAAGGAAGCGACACTTCGCCGATATATTCTCCGGATGGAAAATATATTGCTTTTCGCTCAATGAAAAGGGCAGGCTTTGAGGCTGATAAAAAAAGATTGGCAATTTACAACAGAGAAACCTCAAGCTTAAAATATATCTCCGATAATATTGATTATACTGTTACGGAGTTTGTTTGGTCGCCGGATTCAAAAACAATTTATTTTACTGCTCCAAATGAAATTTATAATTCGATTTTTAAAATCGATGTAAATTCGGGTAAATGGGAAGTGTTTAAAAAAGATGTTTTTGCAACAAATCTAAACATTTGCAAAAAAGGGAAAGCATTGTTTTTTGCAAATCAAAAAACAACATTGCCTACAGAAGTTTTTCTTCTAACTACGAGTGAAAAAAAATTAAAACAATTAACTTTTACAAACAAAGAGTTGCTTTCTCAATTGGAGTTTAATCCTGCCGAAACATTTTGGTCGGAAGGAGCAAACGGCACAAAGGTGCAGTCTATGCTAATCAAACCTCCTTTCTTTGATGCAACTAAAAAATACCCTATGATTTTCTTAATTCATGGTGGACCTCAAGGGCATTGGGACGATATTTTCCACTACAGATGGAATGTTCAAATGTTTGCGGCAAAAGGTTATGTTATTGTTGCAACTAATCCTCGCGGAAGTGTGGGCTATGGACAGAAATTTACAGATGAAATTTCAGGTGATTGGGGTGGAAAAGTTTACGTTGATTTAATGAATTCTTATGATAATGCCCTAAAGAAATTTAACTTTATTTGCAAGAAAAATACATTTGCTGCAGGTGCTTCGTACGGTGGTTATATGATTAACTGGATTGAAGGGCACACTGATAGATTTAATGCACTTGTTTGTCATGACGGTGTTTATAACTTGGAAAGTATGTACGGTACTACTGAAGAATTATGGTTCCCCGAATGGGAAAATGGTGGCACGCCATGGGAAAATCCTGAAGGATACGCAAAATGGTCTCCGAATAAATTTGTGAAGAATTTTAAAACTCCGACGCTAATTGTTCATGGCGCAAATGATTTTCGTGTTCCCGAAGGACAAGCTTTTGAGCTTTTTACCGCTTTGCAAAAAATGAATGTTGAAAGTAAATTTTTATATTTCCCCGACGAATTCCATTTTGTTGTGAAACCTCAAAATGCACTTTTATGGTGGAAAACAGTTTTCGGATGGTTCGAAAAATTTAAAGTTAAATAAATTTAGAAGAGTAAATTATGGATGAACACGATCGTTTTACAGATCCATTTTATATGGCTGAAAATTATGCTTCAAAAGATACTTTTGAAAAAAATGAAAAATTTGTGGAAGAGAATCTTTGGAAAAAGGTTGAACGTACCGGAAAGAAAATCTCCTTTACAAAAGATTTAATTGCTTTGTATAAATATCTAAAAGATTCAAATGTTGCATGGTACAGGAAAACAATTGTCCTAGGTGCGTTAGTTTATTTTATCTCTCCTGTTGATGCAATTACCGATTTGGCTCCGTTAGTGGGATATTTAGATGATCTTGGAGTGATAACCGCAGTTATTAAATATCTTGGAAGCGAGTTGATTCCATATTACGATAAATAAAAAAATGCTTTTTTACCTGCCTATTTTATAGGCAGGTTTTTTATTTTAAATATTAAAAATTTTATGAAAGAGTATTATGAAGCTGAATTTTAAAATTGTTAAAAGTAACATTTTTTTTAAGGGTAAAGTATTTGATTTAAAAGTTGATGAAATTCAATATGATAGTGGGAATAAGGGTATTAGAGAGGTTGCTTTGCACAATGGGGGAGCGGTTGTATTACCTATTACCGACGATGGTAAAATTATTTTTGTAAAACAGTATCGTTATCCGTTGGATAAATTTATTTTTGAATTACCTGCAGGCAAATTGGAAACAAACGAGGATCCGCTTGTATGTGCTACACGCGAATTAAAAGAAGAAGTTGGATGCTCGGCCAAACAAATTGAAAAATTAGGCCGGATTTGTACTACACCCGGATTTTGCACGGAAATATTACATATTTATAAAGCAACCGGATTAACTTTCGGAGATACAGCTCGTGAGGAAGGTGAATACGGAATGGAAATTTTTTATTTTACGGTAGAAGAAGTTAAGAAAATGATTAGAAACGGTGAAATTTATGATGCAAAATCTATTTGCGGAATAAATTATTTACTATTAAAAAGTTAGAACTGTTTTTTTTTTTAGTTTGTTTTAATATATTTGTGTCTTGAAAATTAACGGAAAGGTGCAGGAGTGGCTGAACTGGCTCGCCTGGAAAGCGGGTATACCGCAAGGTATCGTGGGTTCGAATCCCACCCTTTCCGCAAAAGAGCGAAGAATTTTATAATTATAGGGTGTGGTTTTTTAATCTTAAAATAAACCATTCAACATCAAAAAAATAAATCTCAAAAAAAATTGCATTATCGCTTGACATTTGTTGCCTTTTTTTTAAACTAAATTGT
>CAZCBD010000247.1:0-2742 GCA_964496755.1 uncultured Melioribacteraceae bacterium | reverse complement strand
CCTTTCCCGTCCTGTATATTTTATGCAATCCGGAGGTGAAATGATTTATGAAAAATTTCAAAAATTATTCCCTGTCAATAAAGTTATATTTGCAGCAAGAAATTATTTGGCTAGTTACTTTTCGCACAAAGAAAATTTAATATTCAACAAAATACCTGCCGATACGGAAGAAATTCTTTTTATAAACGGAAGATTATTGCCTTCTGAAAATTTTTCGGAAGAAATGAATTTTAATTATTCCGATGAGTTTATCTTACTTTATAACGAACAAATTATTTCTGCACGCATAAAAAAACATAATTTTAATAAAATTAATTTTGAAAATATCGAGCAATTAAAAAAGATTCTTTCTATAAATATATTTTCAATTGACGACTTAAACTCTACTATTTTAGATTATAGTTGGAATTTACTGAATACCAATGAAAACCAAATCAAGAACTATTTCAAAAAATCTTGTGAGCAAAACTATATTAGCGAACATGAATATTCAAATGGTGTTTTTATAAAAAATAATAAAGAAGTATTTATAGGTAGCGGTTGTAAAATTGCCCCTCTGGTATTTATTGATGCTTCCGAAGGTCCGGTGATAATTAAGAATGCCGTAAAAATTGAAAGTAATACAACAATTAAAGGACCTGTATTTATTGATGATAATTCACTTATTAAATCGGGATCTTTTATTTATGATTCCACTTCGATTGGTAAATTTTGTAAGATTGCAGGTGAAGTTGAAAATACGATTATTCACTCTTATTCGAATAAACAACATTATGGTTTTTTGGGACATTCAATTTTGGGCAGTTGGATAAATTTAGGAGCAGGAACTACCAATAGCGATTTGAAAAATAATTACGGCAAAATTCAATTAAAATTGAAATCAAAACTAATTGACTCCGATCAAATGTTTTTGGGCACTCTAATTGGCGATCATTCTAAAACAGCTATTAATACTGCATTAAACACAGGAACAATAATTGGTTATTCTGCAAATTTATTCGGGAATCTTTTTTATAAAAGAAAATATAATTCTTTTCATTGGGGAGATTTTTCAAGTACCAAAAAGTATGATCTTAAAAAGGCGTGTGAGGTTGCTGAAATTGTGATGAATAGAAGAAATAAAAATTTTGATGAAAATGATAAAAACTTGTTTGAATATATTTTCAAGTTGCAGAATTGAGTGCTGAATGTTTAAAAATTATTTGTATTTATGTCGTGCTGTAAAAGAATTAAATCCGCTTTTAATTAATTGTAAAATTGAAGAAATTTATTCTCAAGAAAAAAATAAATTATATTTTAAAATTCCCTCAAGTGAATTTCCCCACAGACATTTAATCATATCTACCGATCAAAATACCCCCTTTTTATTCCTTAAAAAAGAGCACTTTAAGGCAAAAAAAAATTTTGTTGATTTCTTTTCCGATTATTTTCCCGATACAATTACGGAAATAAAAATTGCATTAATGGATAGAATTGTTTTACTGGAATTAAAGCGAGGTAAGATTTTTTTTATTATTAGAGGTAATAAAACTAATGTTGTTTATTTCTCTGAAAGCAAATTTTTCTTTTTTAAAAAAAATCTATTTACGAATGAATATCTTAACATTGAACTATTTAATCTTGATTTTATTAATGACTTTATTCTCCCTAAAATTGAAACCGTAGAATCATTGGATTTATTAAAAAAACAATTCCCTTTTCTGTCAAAAGAAATATCGAATGAAATAATAAAAAGAAATGAGTATAAAAATTTTAATGAATCGGTAATTGAAGTTTTCAATTCATTTGTAACTGAAGATATTTCCGTTTTCTTTTCGGAAGAAATTCAAAAGTCATTTTTTATGCCACGCAGTTTTTTGATGGTTCCTCATAACTCACTACAATTCAACACATATAACGAAGCTTTAAGCAATTACTTTAAAATCAATTTTTCAAAGAAGAATATTTTAAACTCAAAAAAAATGATATTAAATTTTTTAGAAAAAGAACTTACCAAACTTGCTTCAAAATTAAATAATCTTAAATCCAGAATTGAAAGAGGCTCTAAAGAAGAATATTACAATAATGTGGCTACTTTGCTTATGGCTAATTTAAATTTGATTAAAAAGGGAGATAAAGTAATTGAGCTTAGAGACTTTTATTCTAATCAATTAATAAACATTAAATTAGATCCTCAAATGCTACCCCAAGAAAATGCTGAAAAATACTATTCGAAATCACGAGATGAAAAGATTGATTTTAAAAAATCAAATGAATTATTTTACAAGGCAAAAGAAAAATATATTCGATATCAGAAAATTTTAGAAGAAGTACAATTAACGGATGAAAAGGAAACACTTAATAAATTTATTAAAATCTTAAACCTAAAAAATTTAAATAAAGGCAAAGTTAATTTGGAATACAAAATCAATTACAAGCATTATTTAATCGATGGAAAATTTCATCTCTATGTTGGCAAGGACAGTAAAAGTAACGATTTGCTTACCACAAAATTTGCTAAGCAAAATGATTATTGGTTTCACATGCGTGGTTTAGCCGGCTCGCATGTGGTTTTACGTGTTGAAAATAAAAGTGAAGTTGTGCCGAAATCTGTTTTAAAAACAGCAGCTCAAATTGCAGCTTATCACAGCAAAGGCAAAACAGCCGGCACTGCACCGGTATCCTACACCTTTGCAAAATTTGTTTATAAAAAGAAAGGTATGCCGCCCGGACAAGTTTTGATTCAAAAGGAAAAGGTTTTGC
>CAZCBD010000246.1:0-2810 GCA_964496755.1 uncultured Melioribacteraceae bacterium | reverse complement strand
CATTTAAGTTTGTTGATGGTCTCGAGTGTCCAGACCTGCAGTGATGTCTAACAGACACGCTGACTCAGTGGCACCATTTCAGACATTGCTAAAGATACCACTCTTCTGCATAATGTTTAGAAGTGACATTTAAATGAAAAATTGGTTCGTAGATTGGTTTTCTTCCGAAGAATATTTAACTGTTTATAATCACAGAAATGAAGCCGATGCCAAGCAACTTATAAATTTAATTTTAACTCAAACTAATATTAAACCGCCTGCAAGGATATTGGATGCAGCTTGTGGTAATGGTAGGCATTCCATTGTTTTTGCTAAAAAAGGATTTGAAGTTGATGCTTTCGATTTAAGTGAAACTTTACTTGCAATTGCAAAAGAAAACTCGCAAAAAGAAAAGCTTAAAATTAATTTTTATAAATCGGATATTCGTAAATTTTGCATTGAAAACAATTATGATTTAATATGTAATTTATTTACAAGTTTCGGGTATTTTGAAAGTGATTCGGAAAATTTTGCTTTTTTTTCGAATGCTTTTAAAATGCTTGGGAAAACAGGTGTGTTTGTTTTTGATTATTTCAACAAAGATTATTTAATTAATAATCTAATTGCCGAAAGTAGTAAGAAAATTAACGATTTAAATATTAAAGAAATTCGTTATATTAAAAATGAAAGAGTTGTAAAAAAGATTACTATCCAAAAACAAAATGAAAAGAAAATTTATTTTGAATCTGTAAAACTTTATGATGTTGAAACTTTGAGTAACGTATTGAAGAAAATCGGTTTTACGATAAATAATATTTTTGGAGATTATTTTGGCAATAAATTTGAAAAGGAAAATTCAAAACGATTAATTTATTTTTTATCAAAATGAAAAATGTAATTCTATTAATTATAGTTGTATTTTTATTTTCGTGTGAAATATTTGAAACAAGAGACCCTGAATCGCCGGATGGAAATAAGTCTAACTATACCGCCGCTGTATCTCCTGAGATTTTGTTTCAGAATCTTAAAAATTCTTTTGTCGATAAAAATGTTGAAAATTACCTTAAATCGTTTGTCGATGTAAATTATTTGAATTATGAATTCAAATTTATTCCTACTTCTACGGCAATTAATGCATTACCAATAGTAAGTGAGTGGACATTAGAAAGTGAAAAAAGGTATTTTTTTAATTTTGTTAAAATAAACGAAAAAAATAAATTGACTTTGAAATTGGAAAATGAAAAATGGAATTCTAATACCCCCGATAGTAGGACTTACGTTTATGATTATATAATTGAAAATAGAACCCCTCAAAATGAATTAATAGAGATTTTTGAAGGATCCTCGCAATTTGAAATTAAATTAGATAGCAGAAATGAATGGGTTATTGTAACTTGGCTTGATTTTCAAAGTGAAAATAAAATCAGTTGGAGTGAATTAAAAGGGGGGTATTATTAGAAATTCTTTTTTAATAATAATTTTCTTAGGATTAATTTTTACAGCATGTTTTAATCCGTTTGCTCCGAAATTGGATAATACACTTTCCAATAATGAGTTTTTATTAACGGATCAAACTACAATTGCCGGACTTTTTAAAAATTTTCAATATGCATATACATTTAAAGATACTTTGATTTATGGCAAATTATTAAGTAGAGATTTTACTTTCATGTTTAGGGATTACGAACAATTAAAAGATGTAACCTGGGGTAGAGAAGAAGAGATGAAAGTTAATTACGGTTTATTTGAAAATACTCAAAGATTGGATTTAATTTGGAATAACATTGTAGCAATCTCTGGGGATTCAACTAATATAATTCGTAGTTTTAATTTAACAGTAACCTTTAATCCTACCGATGTGATATTTATTGATGGAAAAGTTAATTTAAGTTTGAGAAAAGAAAATAATGTTTGGAAAATAGTAAATTGGATAGATGAATCAAATTTTTAGAGAAGAATTATGATAAAGTTTTATTTTAAAGAAACATTCAAAGCAATTAAATCATCAAAGATTTCATTTTTTGTAACTTTTGGAATTGTATTTATTGCAATATGTTTTTTGTTTACTTCTCTTATATTAGTTTCAATGTCAAATCAAATAGATACTAAATTGAAAAGTAATTTGGCAGTTAATTTGTTTATAAAGGAAAACGTAAAAAATAAAGAGATTGAAAGTTTAGCAAAAACAATTAGAAAATTATCATTTGTAAATACTGCAAAAATAATTTCAAAAGACGAAGCAAAGAAGAAATTTATAAATGAGACCGGGGAAGATTTTACTTCGATTCTTGAAATTAATCCGTTGCCTATTTCAATAAATATTAAGTTCAACCCAACAGAGGTAAATGAAAATTTTCTAAAAAGAGAGGTTAAAAAATTTTCAAAAATAAGTATAGTAGAAGATGTTGTGTTTGAAAACAGTTCAACATTCTTAATATTAAATTATTTAAACTCATCAAAAAAAATTATTTATACTATTTCTTTTTTACTTGCATTGCTATCACTGTATTTAATATACACAACTAACATCATAATTATGAATTCACGGGTAGAAACTTTTGAAACAATGAAGTTGGTTGGAGCCAATTTAAAAACTTTAAAAATTCCGATATATTTTTACGGACTTTTATTGGGAATTCTTTCTGCAATATTTGCCTCCGGAGTTTTTTACGTAATTACAATTTTCATAAAAAGAATTTATCCGAGTATGGATTTTAAAAGTGCCTATATTGCAATTAATGTTTTAATATTGATGATAGGAATATTTTTGGGTTTAACCGGATCATTTTTTTCAGCAAAAAAAATTAATTTGAAAATAAATAAATTTTAAA
>CAZCBD010000245.1:0-2826 GCA_964496755.1 uncultured Melioribacteraceae bacterium | reverse complement strand
TAAGATCCAAGATTTAGTCGATGAGATGATCAAAAAAAGCAAAACCGAATCGGGATGAGATTTTTTAATCTCATGATATTGTCGCATCAAAGGAGTTTTTGCCATTTCTCTTCTGTTATTTTTTAAGTGCCCAAATATAATTTAATAACAACTGAATATCAATTTAGGCTTGATTTTACAGGCATTAAATATTTATTACTGCTATATTTAAAAAGATTTCTTAATTTCAATTCTAAATTCGGAGATGATTTTGATAGACATTGTTAAATTTAGAAATATTGCCGACTATCTTCTAAAAGAAGGAAACTATTCCAAATCTTATGATACTTATTTTAAGATTTACTCTGAAATTTGGGTTGCAATTTCTAAATTTAATTTAACTTCAAATAAATTAAATTTAAACTCTTCTTCCGATGAACTGAGAGACTTAATTTCTCAAAGTGCTTTCGATAAAATATTTTTTGAGCATTTCAAGCTTAAAACTAATTTTATTCATTCCGAGTTCTTAAGAATTATTTTCGGACGCTTACAAAATTTGTTTTTTTCTAATTCCATTTCCGAAAATTTCAATATTGAAATAATTAAACCCGAAATTATTTTATTGTTGGTTTTAATAAACCATCCGAAAAATGTTTCGTGGCTAAAAAAAATATTTCAATATTTTTTACCTGTTTCCGAAAACAATAAACTGAAAGAGATTAAACTGCTTAGCAGCAATTCCGATCTTGATAAAATTATCATCAGAGAAGCCGCCTTGGCAATAAAAAAATCAAATGTTCTGCCAATTAGATTTTTTTGTGAATTTCTTTACAAAGCTAATATGCATAATGAATTTCTTTTTAAGAATATTTCTTCCCTCAATCGTAATTTAATTTCATCAAAAAAAATCACTCAAAACGAAATACAAATATTTATAAATACATTTTTAGAAAACTCCAATAAATTTAATCATACGGAAAGTACTGAAAGAGAAAAGGCATTATATTACGGTGAAGTACTCGGATTAGAGGGTAAAATCACAAAAGCAGACATCCGGAAAAAATATCATCAGAAAATGGCAATCTATCATCCCGATGCAATTAAAAATAAATCGGAAGAATTATTGAAATTGCTTGAGGAAAAAAGTCGCGAGCTTAATATTGCTTTTGAGTGGTTCCGGAAAAAATATCAAATTTAAAATATTGAATCTTAAAGTTTTAATTTTCGTAAAGCCTCTACTTACGAGGCTTTACAAAAAACAATGTTTATTTTTGTACTACTTAATCATTAACGGTACTTTTAATTTAAAACTAATATTTCTTCCAACATTAAAATATCCGAGACCTTTTAAAGTTGAAAGATGGTCATAATAGGTTTTGTTTAACAAATTGTTTGCTTGCAGCGAAAAATGAAACAACTGTTTAAAGTAACTTATATCCGCACCAATTCCTGCGTTTAATAAAAAATATCCATCCGTTTCCGTTTCAAACATAGACGGCGTATTTTGCTTTGCAGCTATTGTGCCTCCGATTTTAAAAAATGCATTATTGAAAAATAGAATTTTATCTTTTTTAAAATTTAAATTAAAATGAAATTTATTCTGAGGAATAAAAGGCAAATTACTTCCATCATCCAACTTACCAATGGTAAAAGCATAATCGGTAGCAAGCACTAAATTCTTGCAAATCAAATAATTGAAGGAAATTTCACCGCCATATATTTTAGAATTGCTTTGAGAATACTTATAAATTTTATTCCCGTTTTCGCTTAAACTATTTGTTGGAGCAATGAAAATATAATTATTAATTTTGTTATAAAAACCTGCAATATCCATCATAAAATCATGTAAGTGAAAATGAACACTTAAATCGGTTTCATAATTTTGTTGGGATTTTAAACTTGAATTACCTTGCTCGTATCGTGCGCCATGCATTCCGTTCTGAGTTAATTCCGCAATATTCGGACTCCTAAAAGCAGAGGCAAAATTAGCCCTCAACAAAATATTTTGATTGGCTTCATAAGTGCATCCGAAAGAAGCGCTTAGATTAGAATAACTACTATTCACAGCAGGTTTATTTTTTTCGGCTTCTGTAGAAATTGAACGATAATCATATCTGATTCCAAATTGCGTTTTCAACTTTTTTAAAAAAGTATTTTGCACCAACCCCAACAAAGCAAAATCATTTACCTCAACATTGGGAATAACATGAATAGGAGCATTGTTATTTGTATTTATTTTCCTTGCACCCTGAATGGCAAAAATATATTCCGATTTTTCAGTTGAGGGTAAGGCGGTTTTTATTTCATATGAAAATGTATTCAACTGCATATCAACCATCTTGAAAAACGGTTTATTATTATCCGTTTGCAATTTTCTGTTATTCATCTGATATGACAAATTAATGTCAATCACATAATTATTGATAAAAAATTTATTTCTTGAGGAAATAATTTTATTGTTTAACTCTTGATACCAAATTTCATTTTTTCTACCATGGTTGCTTATTAATGAAATTGCATCATTAACACACATTCCCAATTTTGGTGAATTATTTTCAAAACTTAGCTTAAAATGACCAAAAGGTTTATTTAATCCGATACCAACTTTGTAACTATAAGAATTAAAACGAGTATTCGGTACAAAACTATTGTTACCGTCCCTATAGTCAGCGTTGCTTTTTATTCCACTCCTAAAAGTCCAGAAAAAAGAATCCGAGCTACCCTTTAATCCGAAATCGCCCGCAATTCCGTTTGTATTTGAATAATATTTTAATTCCAAATCCCCCGTTATTTTTCCCTCCGGTGCCGCCTTTTCATCAATAACATTTATTACACCACCAACCGCAT
>CAZCBD010000244.1:1210-2887 GCA_964496755.1 uncultured Melioribacteraceae bacterium | reverse complement strand
CACGTTACAAACGATAAGTTTCCTTTAAATATAGGCGAAAAAGTAACTATTGGCCACAGTGTAACTTTACACGGTTGCACAATTGAAGATGAAGTTTTAGTGGGGATGGGCGCAGTAATCTTAGATGGTGCTATTGTTGAAAAAAGATCGATTGTTGCTGCCGGTTCTGTAGTTAAACAAGGTTTCCGTGTGCCATCCGGCAAATTAGTTGCCGGTGTGCCTGCAAAAGTTATTCGCGATTTATCCGAAGAAGAAATTGCTGACCTAAGCCAGTCCGCAGAAAGGTACAAAAAATATGCTAAACTCAGCATAGATTCGCTCAAAAAACATAATTATCAAATTGATTGGTAACAATGGTTAAAAATTTATTTGTTTATAATAAAACTAAAATAAAAATTGATGGAATAATAGTTCATTCTGTGTTTAATCGGTTATTAAAGTACTTTAATGTTAAATTATCTAATATCGAAATTACTTTTTTAAATGCTCCGAAAATACATAAATTGAATGCACAATTTCTGAATCATGATTATTCTACGGATATATTAACTTTTAACTATACGGGGGATACTCAAGTTCTTGATGGAGAAATTTTTATTTCAACCGATGACGCTATTGAAAATGCAAAGAAATATAAATGTTCAAATTCCGATGAATTGTTAAGATTATTAGTCCATGGTTTTTTGCATTTAATTGGATATGATGATATTAACCCGGAAGATAAAAAAATTATGAAACGTGTGGAAAATAAATTAGTGAAGAAATTGAATTCCGAATTAAAAAAAGATTTAATAAAAAATGAAAAATAAAATTGCCGAAGTATTGGCTTATATCGTTAAAGAATTGAAAAAGAATATATCTCCAGAAGATATTTCAAAGCGATTATATAAAAAAAAGAAATTTGATTCCGAAACAATAGAGGCCGCATTTTCGATTGCAAATGAATTTGTTTTAAGCGATACAATTTACAGTGTTAAAAATATAGATTTTAGCACAAGAAAAAATTTTAGAATTTTAACTGAAGAAGAAAAAGATATAATTGGTATCGACAATTATAATTATTTGCTTGAATTGCTTAATAGCGGAGCAATGAATTCGCTTGAATTAAATAATATAATTGATAATTTAAGCATATTGCCACAAGGACAAATTACGAAAGAAGAAATTAATTTTTTATTATTGTTATCTTTGGTCGATATTCATGAATTAAAATCAGGCGAAAAATTATTAATGCTAATGTCTGATTCAATAAACTAAGGAAATCTAATGAGTAAAAATCTTGTTTTGGTGGAATCACCTTCGAAAGCGAAAACAATTAATAAATATTTAGGTAGCACCTATAAAGTTGAGGCTACTGTTGGACATATACGCAATCTTCCTAAAACAAAACTTGGTGTTGATATTGAAAATGGTTTTATTCCAAGTTTGCAAAACATCAGAGGCAAAGGAGATTTAGTAAAAAGAATCCGAGCATTAGCAAAAAAATCTTCTAAAATATTTATTGCGACTGACCCCGACCGCGAAGGTGAAGCCATTGCACAAGATATTGTTGATGTAATTGCAAAATACACAAACGCAACTATTTATCGTGTTTTGTTTCATGAAATTACAAAGGCAAAAGTTAAAGAAGCCATTAAAAATCCTACCGAAATAAACACCCATTTGGTTACTTCGCAA
>CAZCBD010000244.1:0-1200 GCA_964496755.1 uncultured Melioribacteraceae bacterium | reverse complement strand
ACTTCGCAAAGAGCCCGAAGAGTAATGGATAGAATAATAGGATATAAATTAAGTCCTTTTCTTTGGACAGCCGTAATAGATGAAGCAAATGGCCATTCTCTTTCTGCCGGACGTGTTCAATCTGTTGCAGTGCGTTTAATTTGCGAACGCGAAGATTTAATCGCTCAATTTATTCCAACGGAATACTGGTCAATTATTGCCGATTTTGAAACTGAAAAACAGAATATAATTTCAGCAAAATTATATTCCGTAAATAATAAACCTGTAAAACTAAAACCAAAACCGGAATTATCTTCTGAAGAAAGAAAAGAATTCGAGAAAAATAATTTTATAATAGATTCTGAAAAAATAGCAAGCGAAATAACCTCGCAAATTAAAAGTAAAAATAATTTTAATATTTCAGAAATTACAAAAAAAGAAACTAGAAGAAATCCGAATCCGCCTTTTATTACTAGTACAATGCAAGCCGAAGCTTCTCGCAAGTTAAGATTACGTCCAAGAAAAACAATGCAACTTGCACAAAATTTATACGAAGGTATTGATTTGGGCGATGATGGCACGGTAGGTTTAATAACATATATGAGAACCGATTCAACGCGTTTGAATGAAGAAATAGTAAACGATGTTCGAGAATTTATTGGAAATACTTTTGGCAAAAAATATAAACCTGAAAAACCGAAAATCTACATTAAGAAAAAATCAAATATTCAGGATGCTCACGAAGCAATACGACCTACATCTGTTAAATATACTCCTGAGTTTGTAAAACCTTATTTATCAAAAGAACAATTTGAGTTGTATTCTTTAATTTGGAAAAGATTTGTGGCTTCGCAAATGGAAAGTGCAATTCTTGAAACCACAACTATTAGTTTTAGTGCAGAACCGTTTATATTCAAAGCCAACGGCACTATTGTAAAGTTTAAAGGATTTCTAGCATTATATGAAGAGACAAATGAAGATAACTCAAATTCGGAAATAGAGGATGTGATTTTACCAAATGATTTATCAAAAAATCAACTTGTAAAATTGAAAGAGCTTGAACAAAAACAACATTTTACAAAACCACCTGCACGATATACCGAAAGTTCATTAATTAAAGAATTGGAAGAAAACGGCATAGGAAGACCTTCTACTTATGCATCAATAATCGGAACTATTCAGGACAGGGACTATGTAAAACAAAAAGATAGAAATAGATTA
>CAZCBD010000243.1:0-2928 GCA_964496755.1 uncultured Melioribacteraceae bacterium | reverse complement strand
TTAATGGTAAAATTATGAAAATAGTTATAACGGGCGGTGCCGGATTTATTGGAAGTCATTTGGCAGAAAATTTCTCTAATCAACAATATGATGTACATGTAATTGACAATTTGCGAAGTGGATTTGAAAAAAACATTTCCGATTTTGAAAATGTAACTTTTCACAATATTAGTATTGAAAATAAAGAAGCGGTTTTAGAAATCACCAAAAAAGCCGACTATATTTTTAATTTAGCTGCCTTGGTTTCCGTACCGGAATCTATTGATTTACCCTTTGATTGTGAAAATATAAATATTAAAGGGCTTTTAAATTTATTGGAAGCTTGCAAAATTAACAAAGTAAAAAAAATCGTACATTCATCTTCGGCCGCAATTTACGGCGAAAATCCGCAAATGCCAAAAAGCACTAATATGCGCCCCGAACCAATTACTCCGTATGCAATCACCAAACTGGCCGGGGAATATTACTTACAAGCATATTCAAAAAATTTCGGGATAAAATCCGCATCACTTCGCTATTTCAATGTATTTGGACCACGCCAGAATCCCAAAAGTCAATATGCCGCCGCAATACCTATATTTATTGAAAAAGCATTAAAAAATGAAAATATTATTATTTACGGTGATGGAAAGCAAACACGCGATTTTATTTTCGTAAAAGATGTTGTTAAAGCAAATCAACTTGCCGCATTCTCCGGTAATGCAAATTATGTTTATAATATAGCTTTGGGTAAAGCTACTTCAATAAATGAAATTGCCAATAAAATTGTTGAACTAACAAATTCAAAAAGCAAAATAATTTACGAATCTGTTCGCGCCGGTGATATAAAACATAGTGTTGCCGATGTTAATTCAACAAAAAAAACATTAAATTTCGAAGCTGAATTTTCTCTGGAAAAAGGATTAATTAGCACAATTAATTATTTTAAAAACTTATAATTAAAGATTTGATGTAAGAGGATTTGATGAAAAAGATTTATGTTGTTTTTACCGGCGGAACATTTTCAATGCAAATTGATGAAACCGGTGGAGCCGTACCTTGCTTAACGGGTGATGATTTAGTCAAGTTAATTCCCGAAACAAAGGGAATGGCTAAACTTGAAACTGTTGATTTTGGCATGTATCCCGGGCCACATATGACCCCAGATTTAATGTTGGAATTATCAAAACTAATAAATCAACTCATAAAAAAAGATGATTGCGATGCGGTAATGATTACACACGGTACCGACACACTTGAAGAAACCGCATATTTTCTGGATTTAACAGTTAAAACCGAAAAACCAATTGTAATTATTGGCGCCATGAAAACCAGTTCTGAACCGGACTGGGATGGTCCGAGAAACTTTTTAGATGCAATTCATATAATTAACAATGAAAATAGCAGGGGAATGGGTGTTTTAGTTTGTTTAAATGGCGAAATAAACGCTGCAAGCGAAGTAACAAAAACTCATACTGAAAAAATCGAAACCTTTCACAGTCTCGATTTCGGAGCTTTGGGATTTGTTGACCGAGGTCGGGTTATTTTTAACCGAACACCAAGAAAATTGGAAATAATAGAAACCGAAAAAATAAATCCCAACGTTGATATTATTAAAGCTTATGCGGGAATGAATGAAAAATTCTTTAAATTTTCTGCTGATTCCGGCGCTGATGCTATTGTTGTTGAGGCGATGGGCGTTGGAAATGTTCCCCCAAAAGCATTTGACGGAATTAAATATGCACGCAATAAAAAAATTCCGGTTGTACTTGTTTCACGATGTCCCGCAGGTGAAATTCTAGATATTTACGGATATCCCGGAGCAGGTAAATGGCTTAAAAATGAAAATGTTATTTTTGCTGATTATTTAAATGGACAAAAAGCCAGAATTAAATTAATGATTTGTTTGGGATTAACTTCGGATTTACAAGAATTGAAAAAAATGTTTGAAGATTAAAAACAAATCTGTTTGAGTTCCGGCTTGGCGGAAATGTTAAAAAATGGGATGCACAACAACGGATATACTAATAAGTTAAAACCCGCACCCGAACAAACTCCGCACCCCGAGCGAAATCTGAACCCTGAGCCTGTCGAAGGGTGAAGAAAAAATAAAAAACAGTTTATTAAAAAACTACCCCCACATACTTCGACAAGCTCAGTATGCTTTTGACAGGCTTAGTATAATTTCGGCTTGATGAATTGAACAGGTTTGTTAGTTTTGGTGAGCCCCCAAGCTGAAATTAATTGACTGAAGCTACTGAATCAAGTTCAGCATGAGCCGGATAAATGCAAAGAATGAAACCAGTTGGGCAAAGCGAAATCCCGCTCGCGAGGTTAAAACAACCTGACTTACATTATGCTTGAACGAAAATTTGTGAACGATAAAAAATAAAAAGACGTCAAGAACTAAAATTCTGACGCCACTTTAAATTTAATAATTCCAATTCATCAATATAAGTTTTACTTGACAAGTTTAATTATACCATTTTCTACTATAGCAATATTTGTCGGTGAACCAATTAGTTTCCAACAACCACGTATATCTTTAACAGGTGTAAATCCATGAGAAACAAAATCTTTTTCCATTAATTCTCTAATGGCTACTATTAAAAAATCTAAATTTTCTTCGAGGATTTTTAAAATAATCTTGTCCTCAAATAATAATTTTTCTTTATAGTAAATTGTAAAGCTTATAAAATTTTCCTTATCCAATTTTATATTGACTGGTAAATTAAAACTTCCCATATCTTCAATTATAAACGAACCACTTGATAACTTATTGGACAATGTTAAAAGTTTTAATTCCATCCAATCTTTTTCAGATACAGTATACACCTTATCTGTTAATTTCAATTGCGCATAATTAAAACTAAATAGCATTAATATTGATATAGAAAGTACTGTTAATTTTCCTTTCATAGTTAAACCTATTGTTCTTTAATAAATATT
>CAZCBD010000242.1:0-2972 GCA_964496755.1 uncultured Melioribacteraceae bacterium | reverse complement strand
TAAAAGCCCTCCCGTATTTTTCACTCTTTGCGGCAACAGGAATATAAATTAGTGAAGCCAACATTAGAATAAAGAAAATATAAAAGAGCGAATTATTTAAAATATTTTCGAATAGAAATTTTGATTGAAAAACAGCTAATAAAGTAACAACAAAAAACAAACTCACCACAGCTACCCAAGTTTTAGGAATTACAGATGAAACCCTTTTTTGATAATCGCCTTCAATTTTAAGTGACAAATATATTGCTCCGTGCATTACAAATAAAACCAAACTCAGCAATCCTACTAATACTGAAAAAGGATTGAGTAAAGTGAAAAAATTTCCTGTAAAAACTTTTTCACTATTTAATGGAATTCCATGCAAAATATTCCCAAAAGCAACTCCAAATAACACTGCGGGAAGCAAACTACCCATTGCAAATGCAAAGTCCCACCTTTTGCGCCATTTATCCGAATCCACTTTGCCTCTAAATTCCATTGAAACAGCTCTAAAAATCAATGAAAAAAGAAGTAACATCAAAGCCAAGTAAAAAGCTGAAAAAACCGTTGCATAAACAAAAGGAAATGCAGCAAACAATGCACCACCGGCTGTCAGAAGCCATACTTCATTTCCATCCCAAACCGGCGCAATTGAATTTATACTCAAACGTTTTTCGGTCTCACCTTTTGCAAAAAAATGTAATATCCCAACACCAAAATCGAAACCATCTAAAACAGCGTATCCAATTAATAATACGGCTATTAATAAAAACCATGTAATATTCAGATCCATCATTCACCTCCTTTTACTAAAACTTCGGGGCCATCTTTTACTTTTTTGATAAAAATGTATAAATAAAGTGAACCTAATAAAATATAAATTAGAATAAAAATTATTAACGAAATCAAAATTTCCCCTGCCGATACCGTAACAGAAATAGCATCCTTGGTTTTAAGCAAATGATAAACTATCCAAGGTTGGCGGCCTACTTCAGTAACTATCCATCCGAATTGGATTGCAATAATTGGCAGCGGAATTGAATATAATAATGCTTTTAGAATTTTTCTTGAAGTCCACAATTTATCTTTTCGTATTAACCATGCTGCTATTAACATAATAAAAATAAAATACATACCGAGAATCACCATGTTGTGGAAAGAAACAAATGTTAAAAACAAAGGCGGATGTTCATCTTCCGGAAAATCTTGAAGGCTCTTAATTTTCGCATTCGGATTACCAAAAGCTAACCATCCTAATAATCCCGGTATTTCCAATTCAACTGCTGCATGCAGTTCGGGAGGTGAATCTGTTGGCACACCAAAAACAACCAGCGGAGCGGAATCTCTTGTAATATACAATCCTTCCACTGCAGCAAATTTTTCAGGTTGAGTGCGGGCAACTTGAATAGCATGTTCATGGCCAAAAGGGAAAACTTCGAGAACCGAAGCAACCAAACCAACTGCAACAGCTAATTTCATAGCCGATTTTGCAAACTCAATATTTCTTTTTTTCAATAAATAAAAAGCTGCTACGCCAGCCATCAAAAAAGCGCCGGCAATTAGCGCCGCATCCACCGTATGTAAAAAACGTAATACAGTTGAAGGATTAAAAACAGCATCATAAAAACTGGTTAATTCTGCACGTCCGTTTTTTATTACGAATCCTGCCGGAGTTTGTTGCCAAGAGTTTGCAACTAAAATCCAAAATGCTGAAATTGTTGAACCCAATGCTACCATAAAACAAGAAAACCAGTGTACGGCTTTTGATACTTTATCGCGCCCGAATAAATACAATCCCAGAAATGCAGATTCCAAGAAAAATGCAAACACTCCTTCTGCCGCAAGGGGTGCGCCAAAAATATCTCCCACAAATTTTGAGTATTCCGACCAGTTGGTACCAAATTGAAATTCCATTACAATTCCGGTAGCAACTCCAACAGCAAAAGTTAATGCTAGTATTTTTGCAAAAAATTTCGCGATTTTTTGATATACTTCATTTTTCTTTCTCCAACCAATTGTTTCTGCAATTACGAGCAACCAACCAAGCCCAATCGTAATTGGTGGAAAAATAAAATGAAATCCTATTGTAACAGCAAATTGAATTCTTGCTAAAATTTCAGCTGACATTTTTCTTGACCCTTAATTTATTTTTGATGATGAATTATTTAATTTAAAAAGTGATTTAACCAAGTGATTTTTTTAATTTAAAACATAAATTGATAAATGGCAAACAAATCAAAACTTTGGTACTTAGAAAACTTCAATCTATTCGGCACTTTAAATATGCCGGAATTAATGAAACTTGAAGAACTTACCTCAATGCAAAATATAAAAAAAACGAGCCGATTTATTTTGCAGCCGAACCTTCAAAATCCATCTTTTTTTTAAAAGAAGGCCGTGTTAAATTAACTCGCATTTCTGCTGATGGAAAGGAAATGATAATGGGATTAATTAACCCCGGAGAGGTTTTCGGTGAAATGTCGATTATTGGCGAGGAAGAAAGAACGGATTTTGCAACTGCTATTGATAATTGTTTGATTTGTGCCATTAGTATTGATGATTTTAAAAATTTTATAGAAAAGAATCAGGAGTTGAATATTAAGATAACCAAACTTATCGGATTTAAATTGAAGAAATTCAGCGAACGGTTGGAAGAATTGGTCTTTAAAGAAGCTCCACAAAGAGTTATTTCTTTTATTTTAAATCAAGCTAAAGATTATGGTAAAAAAGTTGGTGACGATTTTTTTTTAGAACCGTTTTTAACTCATTCCGACATTGCAAAACTCACCGCCTGCACACGGCAAACAGTAAATTCAATTCTAACACAACTTCGGGAAAAAGACATTATTTTTTTTAATCGCAGAAAATTAATTATTCGTGATGCAAAAAAACTTGAAAAAATGATTAATAAATAAAAGTATTGAATTAATGTTTTTGTCATTTGGCTTACAATATTTTTTTTCCATTTTACATAAATTAAATTCATGAAAATA
>CAZCBD010000241.1:0-2998 GCA_964496755.1 uncultured Melioribacteraceae bacterium | reverse complement strand
GAGGGCCTATTGCGGGTAAAAACAAATATCCAATGTAAGAAAGAAAAAAACCGTAAACAATCATGAAGATTGTAATATTAAATTCAATATTTTTTTTCTGCTTTATTAATGAGATACCTAACATAATAGGAAGAAAATAAAATAGTGAATAAGCAATTTGTAGTAGCTCGGTTAGAATTGGATTTGCTATTTTAAATAAGAGTACCGTGGGTTCAAATCCCAATATGAAATGGTCAATTTGGATTAATAACTGATCATAATCTTTCCCATGTATTGGAGAAATAATGAAATATAATTCCTTAAAGGTTAAAAGAATTAGTAAAATTAAATACCATGAATGAATAAAATTTTTAACAGGTGTTTTTCTTCCCCTATCAGCCGAAGCTATAAAAAAGACAAATAAAATAATAACAATATTAATAGTATTTAATATTGCCCAATGTTCAATTCTGGAAGAAAAAAACAAATTGATAAAAAAAAGTAAACTGTAAAAACAGATAACAACAAAATCGGTTGCATTAAGATTTTTAATATCAAAAAAAGTTTTCATAAGACAGGGAGCAGTAAATTAAAAATAGTAAAGTAAACGAAAATTCCGAAAATATCATTAGAGGCACTAACAAAAGGTCCGGTTGCAATAGCCGGATCGACATTAAATTTTTTAAGTAAAATTGGAACGGAAAAGCCAATCATTGTGGAGGAAATAATAGTTGCTAAAAGGGCAAGCGAAACAATTAACAATTTATTTAAATCATTATGTAAAAAAATAAAGCTACCTAAAAGCAAAATTGCACTGCTAATTAAGCCATTAGTTAAGCCTACAAAAAATTCTTTAATTATTTTTACAAAAGAAAATTTTGTGAGATTAGGATTTAACGAAATACTTTTAACCATAACAATTGCAGCTTGTTGACCGGAGCTTCCGCCCAGAGCCATAATTATCGGTATATAAACTACAGCGGTTGTGAAGTTTGATAATGAACCTTCGTAAAAATGCAATAATTTAGAAGCTCCGATTTCAAGAATTAATGCTATTAAAAGCCAAGGTAATCTTATTCTAGAAATTCTAAAAACCGAGTCACTGGTTTCTTGTTCTTCAGATAAACCGGCAATTAATTGAATATCTTCACTTGCTTCTTCGTTAATTACATCGACAATATCATCAATGGTAATTCTACCCAGCATTACTTTATTTTCATCAACAACCGGAATTGATACAAGATCATATTTTTCCATTATACTTGCTACTTCTTCCTGATCAACGTCAGGAGTAACAAATATTAAATCTTCTTCCATTATGTTGGTTATTTTCTCATCGGGGTTGTTGGTAAGCAAAGATTTTAGTCCCACTATACCAATCAGGCGATTGGTTTTTGATAAGACATGTATGTAAAACAAATGATCAATTTCTTCGGCATTTTCCCTAATCTCATTTATTGCATCAGCTACGGTGGCATCTTCACGGATGAAAACAAAATCGGTTTCCATCAAACCGCCGGCAGTATCTTCGGGATACTTCATTAATTCGGTTACATCTTCCAGAGATTCGGAATCGATCTTTCGCAATACTGACGATTTTAATTCATCAGGCAAATTGCTAATTATATCAGTAGCATCGTCGGAATCTAATTCGTTAATGATTTTTGATATTTTTTCCGGAGAGGTTTCTTCAAGTATTTTATCTCTGAGATTTTCATCCAGTTCTGTAATTACTTCGTAGGCGCTGCTGATTGGTAATATGTTAAATGTATAGTTTGCTTCTTCAAAAGATAAATTGTTAATAATTTCCGCTATATCTGCCGGATGTAAATCCGAAAAAATATTTAACAGACTTTGTTTAGCATTTTCTTCTATTAAATTGATAATGTTGTCAATTAACTCTTTATCAATTTGAAGTGTTTTATAAATTTCTGTTGTGTTTAGATTTTTATTCATAAATACTCTTGTTTAATGTGTTTTGTCAACTCAATAAAATCACTTGTTGACAATTGTTCGGCGCGTTTGCTTAAATCTAATTCCGATTTTTCAAAACTGCAATCTTTAAATATACTATTACTCAATGAATTTTTTAAAGTTTTTCTTCTGTTTTGAAAGGCTGCCTTTACAACCTGAATAAATAGTTTATTGAATTCTTCATCGATATTTTTTTTCGTAAAATTAATTCTTACTATTGCAGAATACACTTTGGGTCTAGGATAAAATACGTTTGGCGATATTTTAAAACAAAAATCAGTAGTTCCAAAATAATCCAAAATTACCGATAGTATTCCGTAATCACGAGAATTTTTCTTTGCAATTAATCTTTTTGCCACTTCAAGTTGCATCATTAAATGGCAATCAGTAATGTAATTTCTGTTTTTGATTAAAGCGAAAAGTATTGGAGAGGTAATATTATAAGGGATATTACCGGCTACTCGAATATTTTTTTCTTTTAAAGAATCAAACTGAAATTTTAAAATATCCTGATTAATTAAATTTAACATTGGAAAGTTTTTTTGCAAGATTTCAATCACTCTTGTGTCAATTTCAACTGCATAAACTTTTTTTGCTTTGCTTACCAAATGCTCGGTTAAAGCTCCCTGCCCGGGACCTATTTCCAAGAATATATCTTCATTCAGTGGATTAATTTGATTAATAATTTTTTTTATGATGTTTTTATCAACTAAAAAATTCTGACCTAATTTTTTTATTGGCTGTATTTTATTCATAGCATATTTTTTTAATTACAATTTTACAACTTTCTACAGTTGAAATTTGAGAAAAAATGTTTTTCCCTTCGAATTTAAAATCAGAGTAATTTAAAGAAGCAATTTCAGTATATCCAAACTTATTCAAATAAATATGCTGAGTTGCCGGACCGGTAGGTTCCAGAAGAATGAATTCAAATTTATTATTGCGAGCAATTTGTTCATTAAACCTTGCTTTTTTACTATTTAATCCCAGCCCTGAAAATTCAGGTAGAACACCGCCGATGAATAAATAAAAAAATTTATTTAAT
>CAZCBD010000240.1:0-3063 GCA_964496755.1 uncultured Melioribacteraceae bacterium | reverse complement strand
TTATTCCTTTTTTCTCAATTGCGTCTTTAAAAACTCTAAATTCCGATTTTTCGAACACAGAGTTCATTGTCACCATTTCTAATCCGAAACGCAAGTCAGGTTTATCACTTCCATACTTTTCCATAGCTAAATCGTATGGCATTTTTTTAATTGGTGTTTCAATATCTATATTTTTGATTCGCTTAAATAAGTCTTTCATTAAACCTTCGACCAACTCAAAAATATTTTCCTGATCAATAAAAGACATTTCAACATCTATTTGAGTAAATTCAGGTTGTCTGTCTGCCCTTAAATCTTCATCTCTAAAACATTTAACAATCTGAAAATACCTATCCATACCCGAAACCATTAAAAGTTGTTTGTATGTTTGAGGTGATTGGGGTAAAGCATAAAAACTACCTTTGTGCAACCTACTGGGTACTAAAAAATCGCGTGCTCCTTCGGGTGTCGATTTCATTAGTACAGGAGTTTCCACTTCAATAAAACTATTTTTATCAAAATATTCTCTTGTTATCTGGGTTACTTTATGTCTCATCAATAAGTTTTTTTGCATATTTGCTCTTCGCAAATCCAAATATCTGTATTTTAATCTTATCTCCTCGTTCACATCTATTTCATCCTTGATCTGAAACGGAGGTGTTTCGGCTTCATTTAAAATCACCAATTCATCAATCATTACATCTACCAATCCTGTGGGTAGATTCGGATTTTCAGTTCCTTCAGGGCGGCGCCTTACTTTCCCTTTAACACTTACTACAAATTCGTTGCGTAAATTTTTTCCATTATTATGAGCATTAGAATTATAATTCGGTTCAAAAACAATTTGAGTTAATCCGTATCTGTCGCGCAAATCAATAAATATTACTCCACCAAGATCTCTTCTGGTGTCAACCCATCCGTTCAAAACAACAATCTGACCGATGTGGGCCTCGCGTAATTCTCCGCAAGTATGTGTTCTAGTTTCAAATTTCATTTTAATTCTAATACTCCATTATGTTTTTAAGGAAAAAATATAGTTTCAAAATTAAACATTTTAGAAGCTTCAAACAAACTTTATTAACTTTTAAGCTATTCTTGGTTAATTAAATTAGATTAACTTATTTAGTTAATTAATTACAAAAATTAACCCTTTTCTTTAAACTCAGTTAATTTTATTATCTTTCTATCAATTTAAACTGATTAAATTAATTTTGCGAAAAATAAGTTTTTTACGTTAAAACACATTTTTTTGTTAAAATCTTCATTTTTTTATGTTAAATTTTAATTTAGTTCTAAAATTATTAGATTTTTGGGGGAAAAATGAATAAGCAACTTTTACTTTTTTTAATTTTAATTTTTACATTTGGTTCTACCTTTAGTCAAACAAACAACTTATACCTGCCATTAGATTATCAAAAAGCCATTGAAAAAAAAACACGCTCTATTGATGGAATGCCGGGTGAGAATTATTGGATTAATTCAGCCAATTATGATTTAAAAGTTGAATTAAAGCCTGCTACTGCAAAACTTATCGGTGAAGGAAAAATTAAATACTACAATAATAGCCCTGATAATTTGAATATGTTGGTTCTTCGTCTTTATCAGGATTTCTTTAAAAAAGGCAACCAACGGGATTACAAAGTTTCTCCAAAAGCATTAACCGACGGAGTAAAAATTCATGTTTTCAAAGTTAATGGAATTAATTATTTGAATAAAATACAACGCTACGGTACAAATCTTTTTGTTCGGATGAAAGATTATCTGAAAAGCAAATCCTCTTTAATAATAGAAGTGAAATGGGAATTGCAAATTCCCAGAAATTCACAAATTAGAATGGGTGCTTATGATAAAACATCTTTTTTTGTAGCATATTGGTATCCGCAAATTGCCGTTTATGACGACATTGACGGGTGGGATACAATTAATTATTCGGGACAATCGGAATTTTATAACGACTTTAATAATTTTAATGTCGAAATAAAGATGCCTAAAAATTTCGTTGTGTGGGCAACAGGCCTATTGCAAAATCCTGAAAAAGTACTTTCAAAACGTATCTACAAAAAATTCAAGCAAGCCTTAGACTCAGATAATGTAACAAGTATTATAGATTCAAATGATTTAAAGACACACAATATCACTACCGATACCAAATACGTAGTCTGGAAATATAAAGCAACGAAGATTCCCGATTTTGCCTTTGCCACAAGCGATCACTACTTATGGGATGCATCTGCTTATAAAATTGACGGCAGAAAAATTTTAGTAGGCGCTTCATATAAAAAGGAATCAAAAGATTTCTATAAAGTAGCACAAATTGCCAAGGATGCAATAAAATACTTTTCAACAAATTTGCCGGGCATACCTTTTCCATACCCCTCGCTCCATGTTTTTAACGGCCGCGGCGGAATGGAATTTCCAATGATGGTAAACGATGGTTCAATTTCTCATTTTGCTTCAACCGTCGGAGTAACTTCACACGAAATTGCACATACCTACTTCCCTTTTTATATGGGTACAAATGAACGCAAATGGGCTTTTATGGATGAAGGCTGGGCAGTTATGTTACCATTTGATTTTCAACGAGATTATGCAAATTACGACCCGCTCGAAAATAATATTTCAAGCTACGAAAGTTTTGCAGGCAACTCCTACGAAGTACCAATGATTGTTCCTTCGTATTCTACTCGTTCAAAAAATTACAGGCATGTTGCTTATAGACGCCCCGGTAGCGCCTATCATTTTTTGCGTTTAACTTTAGGAGATAGTCTTTTTAAAAAATGTTTACGCGAATATATTAAAACTTGGAACGGCAAGCATCCTTTGCCACACGATTTTTTTAACACTTTTAATAGAGTATCCGGGCAAAATTTAAATTGGTTTTGGAAACCATGGTTTTTTGAATTCGGTTATCCCGATTTGGCAATAAGTAATTTCGATAAAACAAAAAGCACTGTGGAAATTAAAAAAATCGGATCCATTCCGGTTCCCATTAAATTGAAAATTGAATATGCTGATAATACTACTAACAGTATAAATAAAAATTTGAATGTTTGGAAAAAACAAAATTCCGTTGTATTAGAACTA
>CAZCBD010000239.1:0-3119 GCA_964496755.1 uncultured Melioribacteraceae bacterium | reverse complement strand
GCCAACAGGGCAAAGTGGTTATTTTCAGAGTGAATATTATTCGAATATGACAAAAGATTGGTTAGCAGGGAATTACAGAATATTATTTATAAAAAAAGAAAAATTATTGCAACAAAACCCTAAATTATTAAAATTAACAAAAACGAATTAAGCATTTAAATATATTTTTTTTGTAAATTGTTTTTTTAAAAAATTATTACGGAAACATAAATGAAAGTAATTGAGCATTTAGAAAAAGCGAGAAATCCACTTATCAGTTTTGAAATAATACCCCCACGGCGAGGAGGAAGTTTTAGTGATTTACTCAAAGTATTAGAAGATATTGTTAAATATAATCCTCCTTTTATCGATATTACCAGTCATGCGGCCGAGGTTGTTCATGAGGAAGATACAAATGGTGAATTTAAACTGAGAATCAAGCGTAAGCGTCCGGGAACATTGGGTATTTGTGCTTTAATCCAAAATAAATATCAAATTGATGCTGTACCACATGTAATCAGTCAAGGCTTTACCCGCGAAGAAACCGAAGATTTTTTAATTGAGTTGCATTATTTGGGAATAGATAATGTTCTTGCAATTCGTGGAGATGATAGCGGATACCAAAAACCCGTAAGCTATGGTCGAACAAAAAATAAATATGCCACTGAATTAGTAAAACAATTAAATGATTTGAAAAACGGGAAATATATTGAAGATGAGTTATTGAATCCGGAACCGTTGGAGTTTTGTGTTGGCGTTGGCGGTTATCCCGAAAAACATTTTGAGTCACCAAACATTGGTACTGACATTAACTTTACCAAGCAAAAGGTTGAAAACGGAGCAAGCTATATTGTTACGCAGATGTTTTATGATAACCAAAAGTATTATGATTATGTTAATAAATGCCGAAGTGTTGGAATTGATGTGCCGATAATTCCCGGGTTAAAGATTCTAACAAGAAAAGAACAGTTGTTCAATATTCCCAAAAATTTTCATATCGATATTCCGGCAGAATTAGCAGAAGAAATTATGCAAGCCAAACCCGAACATGTAATGGAAATCGGGATTAATTGGACGGTAAAACAAGTTGAAAATTTATTGAACAATAATGCGCCGGCCATTCACTTCTATATAATGCAAAATTCGAAGCCGACAAACCTGTTAATGAAAAAATTAGGATTGTAAAATGAAAATAATCTCAAGCAAAACCAAGTTGCCGAAAATTAGAGGCAAATCGTTAAAATGGGGGGTTGTTGGATGCGGAAGATATTTAGAAAATAATTTTTTACCAACTTTAGATATAATTAAAAGAAGTAAATTGATTTCCGTTTATAGTAGCAAAATTGAAAGGGCAAAAAACATTGCCGAAAAATTTGCTGCTATTACTGCTTTTGATAACTATGATGAATTTTTAAAAAGTGATATTAACGCAATTTATATTAGTAGCGAAAATTATTTTCATCCGGAACAGGTTATTAAAGCAGCTGAAAACGGGAAACATATTTTGTGTGAAAAACCGATTGCCATAAATTATTCTGATGCTGAAAAAATGATTAATACTTGTAAAAAAAATAATGTTAATTTTTTTGTTAACTATAGATTTAGATATCACCCGTTAGTAAAAAAGGCAAAAGAAATTTTTGACAACGGAAAAATCGGGAAGTTAATACAAATTAACTCAACTTATTGTCTTGATATTTCTCCGAGTACAAATTTTAGATTTAAAAAATCCAAAAGCGGCGGTGGTGCAATGATTATGCTTGGTACGCATTTGCTGGATATTTTGTTTCACTTTGGCGGTGAATATACTGATTTTTACGGATACTCGGATAATGTGGTTTATAAATCCGAAGTTGAAGATTTTGCTACCGCACATCTGAAATTTAAAAAAGGCGGTTTCGGGTGTTTAACTACATCATATAATGCTACAAAGGCTTTCAATAAAATTGAAATTATCGGGCACAATGGTAGTTTGGTTTTAAATGGTTTGTTTTCGGATAGTGATCATGTAACACTAACTATCAATTTTGAAGGTGAAGCAAAAAAAACTTTCCGAAAAAAAGCAAATGAGCAAGCTGTTTTAATAAAGGGGTTTCAAAATAATATCCTGAAACAAAATGTCCCTACAATTGAATACTCGGCTCTGATGAATGTGAAATTTATAGAAGAATTTTATAAAAAAACTCTAAATACGGAAAATTAGTATGTATAGAAATATTGCTATTCTTTTAGGGGGCGTTTCTCCGGAAGCATCTATTTCACGCCAATCGGCATTGGGTTTGTTTAAAGCTTGCACGGAATTAAACTATAATGTTAAATTAATTGATCCGGCATATGGCAAAGAGCAACCCGGCGAAGATGTTATTTTTGATGAACCTGTAATTCCGCAAAATTCTCCGGAAAAAATTTTAGAATCTTTTAATTCGGATCTTTTTGATGATGTTGATGTGGTCTTTAACGCTTTGCATGGTGATTTCGGAGAGGATGGTAAAGTTCAAGCGATAATGGAAACAAAAGGAATAAAATATACAGGCTCCGGAGTTTTAACCAATGCTATTGCAATTGATAAAAGTAAATCCAAAATTTTATTTCAGTATGCTAATGTTCCAACTATTTCGTGGATTTGTTTTGATATTAGATATTTTGAAAATGAAAAATTTAATATTAAACAGATTAAAAATAAAATTGGTTTCCCTTGTGTTGTGAAACCGAATTCCGGAGGGTCATCTATCGGACTTACTATTTGTAAATCGGAAATTGAACTATCGGATGCAATTAATTTGGCCTTAAAGTATTCCCAAGTGGTTTTAATTGAAAAATATATAAAATCTCGCGAATTAACAGTTGGTGTTTTGAACGGGAAAGCTTTACCTGTGCTTGAAATAAAACCTAAGTCAGGAATTTATGATTTTGAAGCCAAGTATACCGATGGTGGAAGTCAATATGAAGTACCTGCCCAAATTAATGGAACTATTTTTGAAAAAATTCAAAATGATGCTGAAAAATTATTTAAAGTCTTTAATTGCAATTGTTATTGTCGGATAGATTTTTTACTCGATGAAAATAATAACTATTGGTGTTTGGAAATAAACACCTTACCGGGAATGACTAATCATAGTTTGTTTCCCATGATGGCAAAA
>CAZCBD010000238.1:1719-3188 GCA_964496755.1 uncultured Melioribacteraceae bacterium | reverse complement strand
AACACCTTTAACTCCACATCCGTTCAAAACATTAACTTGAATAATTTCCGACGGTTTTTCGTTTTCAATTATCCGAACCTCAGTTTTATCGGGATTACGAAGCTTTATAAAGACTGAAAAAGACATATAAATTATTAAAGCAAAAAGCAAAAAAATAACAACATTCAAAAAAATGTTTTTTGTTGAAGTTTTAAAATCCACTTCATTTATTTGCCTTTTTTTTGGCGACATTTTTTCTCCTGAATACTATAACAAAGCCGGGAATATCCCAGCCTATAAAATTACGAATTTTTCAGATTAAAAATTATTTAATTTTTGCAACTATTTCTATTTCAACAGGAGCATTTATAGGTAATTCACTTACACCTACCGCACTGCGAACATGCTTGCCAGCTTCACCAAAAACTTCCACAAAAAATTCGGAAGCACCATTAGCTACTTGCGGTTGAGCAGTAAATTCTTTTGCACTTGCAACAAATACGGTTACTTTCAAAATTCTTTCAATATTATCTAAAGAGCCGATTTGTGATTTAATTACACTTAAACAATTAATTGCACAAATTTTTGCTGCAGCGGTTGCATCTTCTACAGAAACTTCAGCTCCCACTTTTCCTTCGCAACATAATTTGCCATCTTTCAATGGTAATTGTCCGGCAGTATAAACCAGATTGCCTTCAAGTGCTGCCGGTACATATGCCGCTAAGGGTTTAGGTGCTTCGGGAATTTCGATTCCCATTTCTTTTAATTTTGATTCGTACATTTTAATCTCCATTTTATATAATTAAGCTAAACAAACTTATTAAATAATTATATTCTATCCAATTTGCTATTTTGGTAACTTTACTTTTTTCATTAATTTTGCACAAATTAATCAGAGAAAAATAATGACTCATAGTAAATTTATTGAATTAATTGAAATTATTAAAAGACTACGTAAAGAATGCCCATGGGATAAAAAGCAAACTTTCGATTCATTAAAAGCCCAAACTCTTGAAGAAACTTATGAAGTAATTGAAGCTATCGACGAAAGAGATTTTTCAAATTTAAAAAGCGAGTTGGGTGATTTACTTTTGCATATTATTTTCTATGCTACCATGGCCGAAGAAAAAAACTTATTCAATATTAATGATGTCATTAATTCGATTTCCGAAAAATTAATTAGACGACATCCGCATATTTTCAGTACAATTAAAGCCGACACACCGGAAAAGGTTAAACAAAATTGGGAGGCGATAAAATTGAAAGAGGGCAAAGAATCTGTCTTAGACGGGGTGCCCAAATTTTTACCCGGCTTGCAACGCGCTGCACGTTTGCAAGATAAAGCTTCAAATGTAGGATTTGACTGGGAAAATAAGTCTGATGTTTGGAATAAATTTATTGAAGAAATTGATGAACTGAAAGAGGCGGAAAAAAATAATGATTCCCAAAAAATTGAAATTTCATCGGTTTGTTGTAAAAGTCGATTTTGT
>CAZCBD010000238.1:0-1709 GCA_964496755.1 uncultured Melioribacteraceae bacterium | reverse complement strand
TGAAAAAGAATTGGGCGATGTTTTTTTTGCACTAATTAATTATTCACGTTTTTTAAATGTAAATCCGGAAAATGCTCTCCGCAAAACAAATGAAAAATTTATAAAACGTTTTCAGTTTATCGAAAAAAAATTAGCCGAACAAAATAAGAGCATTACCAGTTCGAATTTGGAAGAAATGGATAAATTTTGGAATGAAAGCAAATTATTTTTTCCATAAATTAAAAGAGCCAAAATAACTGCTTTAAATCTTTACTGCTATTTTGGCTTAGTGAATATTTATTTTATTAATTGTAGTTTTCTGCTTGCAATCTTTTTACCGACTTGTAATTGGCATATATAAACTCCGCTCGATAAATTTTGCGCGTTAAAATTAATCGTATGAATGCCTGCTTTCATCTCGTCATTCTTTAAGATTAAAATTTCTCTGCCTAAAATATCGTAAATAACTAATCTCACTTTACCGTTTTCAGGCAAACTAAATTTAAGGGTTGTAGATGGATTAAATGGATTCGGATAATTCTGATACAATTTTATTTCTTTTGGTAATGTTGTTTTAATGGTAATCGAAATTTGTTCTACTACTCTTTCGCTATTGTAAACATTAAATAACATTGTACCTTCTTCATTTAATTCGGCTGTTTCCAATACCGAGAATTTGTATTTTACAAAACCCGATGAATTAGGAGTTAATAAATCTATTCTATTATTGATTATTGACAGTTGAACCCATTTGGGTAAATATTCGGGCCTTACTTCCAATTGATTCACCGAAACGTCGAGATTATTAGATACTTCAATTTCCACAATATTTCCTTTTGAATCTATCGGTACACTGTAAGTCTCTTGTGCTAAACAAAGCCCATAGAAAAAACTCAACCACAAAATAATTATAATTCCGGATCTTTTGATCTTTAATTTATTTCTCTTCATTTATTCCTCACTCACATCTTTTCTAATTTTTTAATTAATTCCAATACATTTGCTTTCAATAAGAAGTAACCCTCATCAGTAAGAAAATTATTGTTATGATAATATTCCATTGTGCTCCTAAATTGTTGCATCATTACTAAACTGCTTGCAGGCACATTTAATTTCAACATCATTAGCGAATTATTTAATGCTGTTTTCTGTACATTATAAGCCCAATCAACTCTATAGTACTTTTTATTTGAACAATAATCATTAAATGAAATTAATGTCTGCAAAAATTCTTTTGCAGATAGCTGACGTAAATTTTCTATCGGAATTATCGTTTCGATTTTAACTGAATTTACATCTAACTTTGTTGTATCAACAGCCCCGAAATTACTTTGCAAATAAATATATCCAATACCGGGAAGCGAATTAGTATTTATTTTGATAGGAATAGAGTTTGTCCCTGGTTTAATTGCACTTGATGCATTTTGACATTTTAAAATAATATACGGTAATACTGTTTCACCTGTCCAACCATAGGGTAAATCGATTGAAGAATAACCACTACCTGTTTTTAAATAAATCTTACCAACACTTATATTTGAAGAATCTAAATTTGAAATTGTGTATTCAAATATATTTTTAGAATCTGTTGCTGAAAATCTAAATCTTACTTCAGCATATAATTGGGGGATGTATAATTCTGATGCAACTATTCTTTCCCATAAATATTTTGCAGGGTATTTTATGAATTTAATTCCGAGTTTGTTTATTTGTGAGCTATCCGATGCTTC
>CAZCBD010000237.1:0-3261 GCA_964496755.1 uncultured Melioribacteraceae bacterium | reverse complement strand
TTATGTCCTTTTTCATCTAATTTAACATTGTATTTTTTATAAAACTCTACTGTATAATTAATATTCTTAAAAAATTTTTGACATGTTGGGCAATTTTCCAAATGAACTTTTATATCTATACACTTAGGTGAATCTAAATCTTCCCCTAGATTATCGCACAAATGGTTCATAACCAATTTACAAGTAATTTCTAATTTTTTCATAAGTGTAAAGTTTTGTCCAATTCATTTCTTAAAAAAGCTCTTGCTCTATGCAATCTGGATTTTACCGCAGGCACGGATAAATTTAATATTTTTCCTGTTTCTTCAGTAGAAAATCCTTCAATATCTCTAAGCAAAAACACAACTCTGTAATCAGGAGCCAGTTTTTCAATTGCTTTTTCCAAAATTTCTTTTAATTCATTATTTTCAGTAACTTTTTCCGGAGTAATCTTCCAATCCGAAATACTTTTTTCGTCTATTTGAAATTCTTCATCATCAAACGAATGATAAGAATGTTTTTTATTCATTCTGGCATGCATCAAACAAAAATTCGAAGCAATGGTATAAAGCCAAGTAGAAAGTTTAGACTTACCGCTAAATTGTTTAATGTTTTTAATCATGCTTAAAAAAGTTTCCTGCATTGTATGTTCTGCTTTTTCTCTATCTCGGCACAATTTATAAGCAAAATTATAAACAGTTTGCTCATGTTTTTTTACAAGTTCGGCAAGCGCTTTTTTGTCTCCGCTTTGTGCTTTTTTTATTAGAATATTTTCATCTATTCGGTTTGATGACATCATCTTTTAAAGGTTTCATTTTTTTAGAAAAACAAATTTACAAAACTTTATCAAATTTTACATTATTCGTGGAATAACCAAAACAATTTCATTAAATTTATTTTACGAGAATTTCATATTCAAAATATAAAGGAACAAGTTATGGGAATGACTTTAGTAGAGAAAATACTCGCTAACCATTCAAAATATCCCGAAGTACATCCGGGTGAAAATATTGATATAACAATAGACGCTCGCGTTGCAAGAGATTTTGGCGGAGCAAATGTTGTTAAAAATATTCGTGATAATAATTTGGATATTAACGATCCGGAAAAAACATTTTTTACTTTTGATTGTAACCCTACCGGTTCCGATCAAAAATATGCTGTAAATCAACATGTTTGCAGATTATTTGCTCGTGAACACAATATTAAAGTTTACGATATTAATTCCGGCATCGGCACACATTTGGCAATTGAAAATGGTCTTGCTTGGCCGGGAAGCACTTTTGTTTCAACAGATTCGCACGCAAATATTATGGGTGCAATTTGTTCTTTCGGACAAGGAATGGGAGATGTTGATATTGCTGCTGCTTGGGCAAAAGGCTCCACTTGGTTTAAAGTACCTAAATCCGCAAAAATTATTTTAAATGGAAAAAGACCTGAAAACATTGCCGCAAAAGACATTGTTTTAAATTTGCTTAATAAATTCGGTGCAAATACTTTGCTTGGTTTTTCGGTTGAACTTTACGGAGATGTAATAGAAAAATTAACTTTGGATGAAAGAATTACTATTGCTTCAATGGCAACCGAAATGGGTGCAATAATTATTTTAATTCCCCCCTCTGATAATATTATCAAATATTGTGAAAATAAAACCGGAAAAAAAATTGAAAAATTGGAAGCCGATTCAGATGCCAAATATGATTTTGAAGAAACCCTCGATATTTCGAATTTCACACCAATGGCTTCTCGCCCCGGAAAACCTCACGATTCCGTAAATATAGAAGAAGTGAAAAAAATAAAAATCGATTCGGCATTTATCGGTAGTTGCACAAATGGTAGAATTGAAGATCTAAGAGTTGTTGCTAAAATCCTTAACAAGAAAAAAGTTGCTCCCGGCGTTGTTTTAAAAATCGTTCCTTCTACCGATCAAGTTTGGCAACAAGCTTTGGAAGAAGGATTGATAGCAATATTCAAATCAGCCGGAGCATTAGTTTCAAACGCAGGTTGTGCAGGTTGTGCCGCCGGACAAGTTGGACAAAACGGTCCGGGAGAAATTACAATCAGCACCGGAAACAGAAACTTTCCCGGCAAACAAGGAAAAGGTGAAGTTTATCTTTCATCGCCGGCAAATGTTGCCGCTTCTGCAATTGCCGGATATATTACTACTGCCGACGATATACCCGATAAACCGGCCGAATTTGATATTAAAGAAAAAATTGAAAGAATTCAAAAAGCAGTTGAAACTCAAAAAGCAGTTGAAGAAAAACCAATTGAAATACAAGGAAGAGCTTGGTTTATAAAAGAAGATAATATTGATACTGATATGATTTATCACAACAGATATTTAACCATAACCGATATTAAAGAAATGGGACAATATACTTTTGATAATTTAACCGGCTATGAAGATTTTGCTAAAAATGCAAAATCAGGAGATATTATTTTTGTGGGAAAAAATTTCGGTAGCGGAAGTTCGCGCCAACAAGCTGTTGATTGTTTTAAATCGCTTGGAATACAGGCTATTATTGCCGAATCATTCGGCGCAATTTACGAACGAAATGCTATTAACGCTGCTTTTCCTATTTTAACTTCCAATGAAATCAACAATTTAAATCTTGATACTTTTGATGAAATTAAAATTAATTTCGAAACAGGTGAAATTGAAAACAAATCAAAAGGTGTAAAAATTAAGGCCAACGGTTTTTCAGATGTTCAAATGGATATTTATAAAAACGGCGGTTTATTTTAACATTAAATTTTACCCCCGAATTTTATCGGGGGATTTTTTTATCAGCAAAAATTAAAATCCAAAAGAGTGAATCATGAGAGTCAAAATAATTTTTTTTATTTTTTTTATTTTTATTCAAGCTCAAAATAAAATTGAAAATAAAACCGAAGATTTAACTAAATATGTTAATCCGCTAATAGGCACCGGAGGACACGGACACACATTTCCGGGTGCCACCCTACCTTTTGCAATGGTACAACTTTCTCCGGATACTCGATTAACCGGATGGGACGGCTGCTCCGGGTATCATTATTCCGATTCCATTATTTACGGATTTTCACATACCCATTTAAGCGGAACAGGAGTTAGCGATTACGGTGATATTCTTTTAATGCCAACAACAGGAATAGTTTATTTTAACAATGGTAATAAAACCGGACATCAAAAAGGATATGCTTCCGAATTTTCGCACAAAAATGAATTTGCCTCTCCGGGGTTTTACTCTGTTTTTTTAGACGATTATAAAATTAATGTTGAGCTGACCACAACCTTAA
>CAZCBD010000236.1:0-3264 GCA_964496755.1 uncultured Melioribacteraceae bacterium | reverse complement strand
GTGTTAAGCACGCCGCCAGCGTTCGTCCTGAGCCAGGATCAAACTCTCCGTTGTAGAATTGATTGTATAATATAATTCAAATTTTTCGTGTTAACCTTTGTCGAACTCTAAAGTCTAAGCTTTAGTCACTCACTCTGTCAAAGAACTAGTCTTAATTTTTTGAGACTTCTAATCTAAATCTTTAATCATAAATTGTCAAGAACATTTTTTAAAAAGTTTCATTTTTCATTTCTAATCGTAACTTTTCTTGCTGCAAAACTCAAAAAACATAGACAAGTAATTTATGTAATTCAAAATTAAATGTCAAATATTTTTTTAATTTTTTAGGTCAGAATTTTTAGAACATCAACATTGTCATCAAAAACACAGATAAGAAATTTAATATTTGTTGCATTAAATGTCAAACATTTTTTTCTTTTTCCGTTATTTTTTTGTGATCAACATCTTCAGAACAAATTAAAAACAAGGTTCAAAATATAGGGTGATTTAGTTTTAATGTCAAGTATTAATTTATGTATTTTGCCTACTGATAGAACTCTCTCTTAACAATTTATACCACTACTAGTTGCTATATAATAATAGTTAGATTTGTTTTCCCTTAGCACTGTTTTTTTGCACTATATCTCTGTTTGTTTTCATGTATTATTTTATTATATTTTATGAAAACAAACGGAGGAACTATATATAATTTGCTACTTTCTTAATAACTAACTTCTTAAGGATAGCAAAATGAACATATTATCAACTCAGAACCCTTTGGGCGATTTAATTAATAATGAAACTTATTCCATATTGGTTAAACATGGGTTACTTCATGAAAAGTCACTTAGAGATTATCAAATTAGGAAGACTTTCAAACAGCTGAGAAAAAAACGCGTTCCAGCTACACAAGCTATTGAACAAATCAGATCCAAACATCCGTATTTGCAATTTGATACTATCCGAAAAATTGTTTACCAATCAAAAAAAATTAAACACTTGACAATAAAATATTGATAACTTATATTTCGTATTGAATGTGATACTTAATTGTATCTATTTAAGCTTAGCCCAGTGTACCCCCCCAACGCTGGGCTTTTTTTCTATTAATAAATTATGAGGGATTTTATGAGTCAATCACGAAACAAAAAGGCGAAAAAGGTTTCACCCTTTCTGAATTATTGGACTAATCGAAATTGGTTGTTTTTTTCAATTGCAACTGTTATCCTATTACTGGGTTTTTTCTTGCTTTCAATTTCGCCCTACGATAATGTAATTTCTTTATCTGTTGCACCTATTGTAATTTTAATTGCTTATGTAGTACTTTTCCCGATTGCAATACTAATTAAAGATAAAAAGACAAATCAATAGATTTTAATTTTTTGCAAGAGGCGGGACTTGCAGCAAGATAGATATAAAAATTTCTTATATGCCAAATTGCTTTTATCAATTGAAGGATTTGGGCCAAATCGAATTAATACTCTGCTTGAAAAATTTAAGTCGTTCGAAGCTATTCTCAATGCTTCAAGTTTTGATATTTTGAGAACAAACGGCTTTAACACTGAACTTCAATCCAAGCTTAAAAACACTGAACTTACCAGTAAAATTACGGATGAAGCCGAATCCTGTTTTGAAAAGGCATATAAACATAATGCAAAAATAATTTGCATTGTTGATAGTGAATATCCGGAATTTTTGAAACGTATATATTCTCCTCCAATATACTTGTACATGCTGGGAGAAATTTTGCCTGAAGATGAAAATGCCGTTTCAATAGTGGGCACTAGAAATAATACTAATTACGGCAAACATGCATGCGAAAACATCACAACCGAATTGGTTAATCAAGGAATTACAATTATAAGTGGCATGGCCAGAGGCATTGATTCTATTGCCCAAACTACTGCACTTAATTCAGGCGGTAGAACAATTGCAGTAATAGGTTCCGGTATAGATGTAATTTATCCGTGGGAAAATAAAAATTTATTTCATCGTATTAAAGAATCGGGCGCAATAATAACTGAATTTGACCCCGGCACACAACCTAACGCAATAAATTTTCCGAGAAGAAATCGGATTATATCCGGACTCTCCTTGGGCACATTGGTAATTGAGAGTAAAAGAAAAGGAGGATCTATGCAAACTGCAGAGTTTGCTTTAGAACAAAATAAAGAAGTTTTTGCAATACCCGGCGATTTAACTAGAAAAGAATCGGAAGGTCCGAATTTTCTAATCCAAAACGGATTTGCGAAATTGGTTACAAATGCAAATGATATACTAAACGAATTACGCTTAACAAATAATCATTCTAAGAAAAAAAGCAATTCTTCGCCTCCACCGCAACTTTCTTTTTTCGAAGAAAAGATTTACAATGTTTTAACTTATGACCCCAAACATATTGATTCTATTGCCAAAGACTCCGGATTATCAACTGCCGAGTGTTTATCAAATCTTCTTTCGTTAGAATTAATGGGGTTAGTAAAACAATTGTCGGGTAAAAACTTTTATAAAAATTAGTATTTCTTAATTTTATTCCAGAAAAAGCGAAGTCGCTCCTTTATGGTTTTTTCAAATCCATTTTCAGAAGGATAATAATATTGAACGGGCTTCATCTGATCGGGGAAATAACTCTGTACAATAAAATTATTTGCTGAATCATGCGGATACTTATATCCCTTTTTATAATTCAATTCTCTCATTAATTTAGTAGGAGCATTTCGCAAGTGCAAGGGTACCGGAAATAACGGATTTTGCTTTACATCTTCGAATGCTTTTTTAATTGCAACATATGATGCATTGCTTTTAGGCGATGACGCTAAATATACAACACATTGCGAAAGTATAATTCGGGCTTCCGGCATCCCGATCTTTTGAACAGCATTAAAAGTTGAATCGGCAATCAAAAGCGCATTCGGAGATGCGTTACCAATATCTTCTGCTGCCAAAATCAATAATCGCCGTGCTATAAATATCGGATCTTCGCCACCATCCAACATTCTTGCTAACCAATATAAGGAGGCATCAGGATCGCTACCTCGGATACTTTTTATAAAAGCGGATATCACATTGTAATGCTCTTCTCCACCTTTGTCATAAAGTTTATTCTTAATTTGAATAACATTTTCAATAATTTCCTTCGTAAGATTAATCTCTTTTTCATCAATCTGATTTAAAATAGAAGCTTCAAAAATATTCAAAAGACTTCGTGCATCACCCCCTGAAACTAAAAACATAAAATCCTGGTCAATTGATTTTATATTTAAGCTTGAAATAAATTCATCATTA
>CAZCBD010000235.1:0-3300 GCA_964496755.1 uncultured Melioribacteraceae bacterium | reverse complement strand
TAAAACTTCCGGACATGCTATCTTTTCCGCCAATTGCGGCAAGCTGAAATTGCATTTGTGCATAAAAAGCTCCCAGCAAAGCGGAAAACGGTTTACCCCATCTTTCCGGTTCATTTCCTAATCGTTCAAAATATTCCTGAAAACTAAACCAAGCATCGCGATAATCGGCACCGGAAGCAACTAATTTTGCAATAGATTCAACTACGGCATAAATTGCTCCGTGAAACGGACTTTCGGTTGAAATAAAGGGGTCATATCCGTAACTCATTGCCGTGCCCGTAGTTGTATCTCCTTCAAGCACAGGTAATTTTGCTGTCATTGCTTCAACGGGTGTTGTTTGATATTTCCCACCGAAAGGATAATTAACAGTTGAAGCACCAACCGAATTATCAAATCTTTCAATTAACCCTTTTTTGGAACAAACATTTAAATCCGATAGAATTTCTTCCCATTTTAATTTTATTTGTTCCTGATTCGGATTGAATTTATTTTCAAAATAATTTTCAACATTAAAGTTTTTAACTTTTAAAGTTGTGTGTTTGGTTGCACCGTTGGAATTCAAAAATTCACGAGTAATATCAACAATTTTATTCCCACGCCAAAACATTTTAACGCGAGGTTCGGCTTTAACTTCGGCAACCGTTACAGCATTTAAATTCTCTTCGGCTGCAAGTTCAATAAATTTCTCCTCGTTTTCTTTAGCAACAACACAAGCCATTCTTTCTTGCGATTCCGAAATTGCTAATTCGGTACCATCCAAGCCTTCATATTTTTTTGGTATTTTATCCAATTGAATTTCCAGTCCGTCGGCTAATTCACCAATAGCCACAGAAACGCCGCCGGCACCAAAATCGTTGCATCTTTTAATAAGCCGGGTAACATTCGGATTTCTAAAAAGTCGTTGAATTTTTCTTTCTTCGGGTGCATTTCCTTTTTGTACTTCGGCACCACAACTAATTAAAGAATCTTCCGTATGTGCTTTTGAAGAACCGGTAGCACCACCGCAACCATCTCGGCCTGTAGCACCGCCAAGCAAAATAACCACATCGCCCGGAATTGGTTGTTTCCGAACCACATTACATTGCGGAGCAGCGGCAACAACCGCCCCTACTTCCATTCTTTTGGCTACATATCCGGGGTGATAAATTTCATCTACCAATCCGGTAGAAAGCCCGATTTGATTACCGTAGGAACTGTAACCGTTTGCAGCTTCGGTAGTAATTTTACGTTGTGGTAGTTTACCTTCCAATGTTTTTTCAATCGGCAACCGGGGGTCTGCAGCTCCGGTAACTCGCATTGCCTGATAAACATAAGCGCGTCCGGAAAGCGGATCTCTTATTGCACCGCCAAGGCAAGTAGCGGCACCACCAAAAGGTTCTATTTCGGTTGGATGATTATGGGTTTCGTTTTTAAACATCACAAGCCAATCTTCTTCTTTTCCGTTTATATCCGCTTTTACTTTTATACTACATGCATTTATTTCTTCCGATTCGTCAAAATTAGGAAGTTTGCCTTCTTTTTTCAGTTTTTTCATTGCCAACGTGGCAATGTCCATGAAACAAATATTCTTTTCTGCAATACGATCGGCATAAACTTCGTTTCGGGATTGTAAATATTCATCATAAACTTTTTTTATCAATTCCGAAGTTTCACCTTTTTCAAATTCAACAGAATCAATTTTCGTTAAGAATGTTGTGTGGCGACAATGATCAGACCAATATGTATCTAAAATGCGCATTTCCGTAACGGTCGGATTTCTTTTTTCAGTATTTTTAAAGTAATCCCGACAAAACTTCAAATCATCCAAATCCATTGCAAAGCCCATCTCTTTTAAAAGATTCTGCAACTGTTCATTGTTCATTTCAATGAATTTTTCGATAGTTGGAACATCAGGAGGTAAAATTATATCTTCTTCCAGTGTAGTAGGTTTTTCCAATGAAGCTTCACGAGATTCAACCGGATTTATTAAATAATTTTTAATTTTATTTAATTCGGACTTAGAAATGTTGCCCTCAAATAAATATATCTTGGCACATTTTACTAAAGGCTTTTTGCCTTGTGTTAAAATCTGAATACACTGTGCAGCAGAATCTGCTCGTTGGTCAAATTGCCCGGGTAAATATTCAACTGCAAATGCAATTTGTTTTTTATCAATATCAAAATTTTCTTCATAAAGGTTATCTACCGGAGGTTCGGAAAATATTGTGTTTTTTGCTTTTTGAAATATTTCATTATTTATATTTTCAATATCGTAACGATATAAAATTCTGACAGATGATATATTTCTTATTTGTAAATGGTTTTTTAATTCTTTTTCCAATCCTTTTGCTTCAATATCGAAACCGGATTTTTTTTCAACGAAGATGCGTTTTACTGACATTAAAACCTCTTTTGATAGGGATTTTTTAGATTATTTTAATACACAAAATTACTGATTTTTCGGCAGATTAGAAAATTAAGGTGAGAAATATTCACAGGAATATTGGAAATATAACATTTTATGAAAATTGTGTGATTTTTTTGCTAATAAAAAAAGGATTCTAAAAATTAGAATCCTTTATAAAATCAATTACTTTTTACCAACTATCCGAAATAATTTCGCCATTCAGCAGTTTAATGGTATAATGCCCGTGACCGTTTTTGGAAACTTGCATATCCCAAATAACTCCTCCAATCTCGTAATGTGCATCCGATGAATTATCTTTATTTAATGATAAAGTACCTTTTATTGTTGAATTGAAACTGAATTCAATATTGGAATTCCCTTCTGTATCTGTAACAGAATGAACGTAAATATTTCCTAAACCACCTAAATCGTATAAATTTCCGGTTTGTACAATATCACCCGAATATTCGATTTTATCCAGAAAATCTGCGAACAACTTATTATCAAAATATAATTCCCATAAATCCGTATTAAAATTATGAGTATAATCAATTTTCCATGTATGACCGTTTGCCATCCAGGTCCAACTTCCATCCTCAGCAGCAGCCGTATTCTTTTTCAAATCTTTTTTTACAGCCATAAGAGTTTTAAAAGTAGAAAAATAGTTATTAACCATAGAAACCATATTATTATAAGTTTGCGCTCCCCGATTTCCTGTTTGGGCCGAATCGGCTACAACAGATGGAATTTTAATTTCTTTATATGTAATCTTAGGCGGTTCATCATTTTTTTCGGTTTCAACGGGATTATTATCCGATGAACAAGAAATCATAAATAGTGTAAAAATTAACATTACATAAAGAAACAGTTTATTTAATTTCATTGTTTTAACCCTTTATTATAAATAATAAAAA
>CAZCBD010000234.1:1415-3345 GCA_964496755.1 uncultured Melioribacteraceae bacterium | reverse complement strand
CTTTTCTGTTGTCCCTGAAAGAAACTCAGGTACAACATCTACATAACCATCAAAATATAAGTGTTCTCCAAGAGAAGTTGTGATTTCCTTTACGATTTCTCCTTCAAAAAGACCGTACTCCCATTTAATCATGTCATATGCTTTGTTATTCGTATTAAAGATGTAGTTGTCGATACTACCGTGAAGTTTGTACAGATTAAATATTGCTTCATACCGATTAATAAATCTTTTCAATCTGATTCGCTGTGTTATACTATTATTATTGATTTTACCATAATATGGAGATGCCAAATCATCAAAGCCATCTGATGTTTTACCAGCAATAGATTCAAAATGGAAATACTTTTCCATAAGCAAATCGTGATTTAAAGTGTGAATATGAACTTTATGATCTTTGCCCAAATATTCCAGTAATTCCAAAAAATTTTTATGAGGAAAGTCTGCAGAATAAGGCTTTGGATAGGAAATTGATTTTGGCCATTCTATTGTTATATACTTTGCAACTAATTGTTGAAAGGTCCTGTTGAATTGAAATAGTAATTGATAATGGTCCCAATCGTAATTTCGCTTTGTTCGAAACTTTTGAAAAAATTCTTTTTCTGTATCTGTTAACTCAGATCTTCTTTTTAGCTGCATATAATAATCGAAAAAGGTTTCATAATGAAATTTTTCCGGTATAGATAAAATTGATTCTGTATAAAACTTAATAAAATCCACAACAAAGTGATGTTTTTCTTCTGTTATTGTCCAATCGGGAACTTGAGTTTCTGTTAAATAAGCCGATTCGCTAGTATGAATGTAAAACTCTTCTAATGACAATTGCCTGAATTTTAAATTAATTTCATCTGCCAAAGGATAATTAGCTGGTTTCGAAAAACCTGCGCCTAATAAAAAGGATATGCTTTTCATAAAGTATTTTATACCAATGTTTTCAACTTAAATTTTACAGTAATGTAGAAACCTTCTCCCCAATACACATATTATTATCGGGAATATATATTCAATTATTGTTTGTTTATCATGCAAAATATCACTTAACATATGGAAAAGCAAGAAATGATGCTGCTTCGGAGAAGTGCAAAAAATTACTTATTCAAACAATCAGCAAATATTCACAAATTGAATTGAAAGTTCATAATTCTTAAACGAGCAAATTATTAGTAGGGATAAGCTGATTCAATTTTTACGAATCTGTTTTAAATAGATACAAAATAAAAAAACTGCATTCCGAAAATTAAAAATGATTTTTACGGATATTGTTCCTTATATTGCCAAGCAGAAGAGATATGGAAAATCGAAAAAGTATAACCAATTTTGAAAAACAACAAAAACAAATAGAAAAAAAATTCTGGTACATAAATTGAATCTTCACAAAATCAAAAAGTTAATTTTCTCATTTTCATTCCGAAAATCAAAAAATTAACTGGTTAATATTAAGCAAATGAGTATAATAATAATAAATCGGAGGAAAAATGCCTTCGTTCGTAGAACTTTATCAAGAAGCATTTAATGATGTAAAAAACGGCAAGTTTGCAATGGCCGAGCAAAATTTAAAATTGGCAGAAGAAAATTATACTGCCGAAAATGATGCCGGAATATCACTGGCTGATATTTATTTGCTCAAAGGTGCAATTTCACTTTCAAGGGGGAATGTAGAAAATTCAATCGATGCATTTGAAAAAGCATTAGAAGAAAACCCTGAATCGGTTGAAGCGGCTCTTGGAATAGGCCAAGCGCTTTATTCTGCCGGAAGAATTAACGAGGCTTTTGGAATGTTTAAGTGGGTAACCGAAAACGATCCTTCCAATGAAGTTGCACAAAAAATCCTTATTCGGCTTGAAAATGAAATATCCCAAGCCGAAGCTGAAATGGCAAAAGCTGAAATGGCAAAAGCTGAAATGGCAAAAGCTGAAATGGCAAAAGCTGAAAT
>CAZCBD010000234.1:0-1315 GCA_964496755.1 uncultured Melioribacteraceae bacterium | reverse complement strand
GAAGATTGAAGATATCAATCCGGACAATAATGAGAAAGAAGATGATTTTAACTTTATTTTCGAAAATGCATATAATTTGTTTTTGGATAATAAAAATGATGAAGCTTTAGAGGCATTGGAGAAATTTCAAAAAACAATTGATTTTGAAATTTCATTGCTAAAGGGAAATATCTTATTAGCAAAGAATGAATTTGAAAAAGCAAATACCGAGCTTAAAAAGGCTTTTGCAATAAATCCGAAATCTACCGCAGTAGCAAATGCTTTGGCAGAAATGTATTTACAAGCGGAACAATATGAAGATGCAAAATTAATGTATGAACATTCTTTAAATATCGACGGCGAAGATCAGTTTGCACTTTTGGGTTTGGCAAAAGTAAATGAAAAATTAGGACTGAAACCATTAAATAGAGTAGCCGAAATAATATCGGAAGATAAATTAACGGAAGAACAAAATATAAAACTGGAAAAAGCCTTTAATAATTTTGAAAACAAAAACTTTCAGGAAGCATTGAAATTATTAGATGAATTTTCGGATGAATTAAAAACGGAAAAACAAAATATTTCCAATGAATTACAAGCAAGTATCGAAAATTTCAGAGGATATTGTTTGTTGGCCGATGATAAAGCATATTTGGCAAAAAAATCTTTCGAAAAAGCATTGCAACTAAATCCGGAAAGTTCGCAAGCTTGCGCCGGATTAGGTGAAGTGGCCTTTTTAGAAAACGAAGATAAATTGGCCAAGGCTATGTTTGAATGGGCGGTTAAATATAATCGGAAAAATATAGTTGCCGTTTCGGGGCTAGCAAAAATAAATAAAACATTGGGCTATACCGAAGACCATAATTCTTTAATGATGGGTTTTGATCCGAAAACCGGAGCAAAAATAGAAGAAAAAATTACAGAAGCTTACCAATTGTTTTCCGAAAAAAAATATACCGAAGCTTTAAATGACTTAACAATAATTGAAAATTTTGCCGGTAAAGAAACAAATTCCGAAGAAGCAAAAAAAACAATCTCTAGCGTTTTGAACTTTAAAGGCTTTTGTTTAATTGGTTTGGAAAAGTTTGACGAAGCCAAAGCTGAATTTGAAAATGCTCTGAAATTGAATCCAAAATCTTCGCAAGCATGTGCCGGACTTGGCGAAATATTGTTTCTAAAAGGCGAAGATGAATCGGCAAAAGAAATGTTTGAATGGGCAATTAGAAATGAACCCCTGAATAAATTCGCGATTGAAGGACTAAAAAAAGCTGAACAATCTCTCAGAGAAAAAGGTTTGCTTGAAGAAAAGAAAATTGAACCTAAATATGAGGAAATA
>CAZCBD010000233.1:0-3346 GCA_964496755.1 uncultured Melioribacteraceae bacterium | reverse complement strand
TAGGAGGAGAGTTAACATTTAGGGGTGGTGAATTTGGACAATCGCAATATGAAATGAGTATGAGATATATTACTACTTATTCAAATCCTAATTATTCTAAATTTACTCTAAGGCAATTATATATTCAAGTTCCTTTAGATGATTATCTTTTTTTAACTATTGGTAAAAGAGAAAAGGAATATGGATTTGCGGAATTTCATGATTTTGCCAATAGACTAAGTCCTAGAGAAAGACTTTTGGGGCGTATTGAAAAACTTGAACGTCAGGGCCCGGGTTTGCTTCAAGTTGATTGGATAATTTCAGAATATGTTTCACTCGGAATGTTTTTATGGTCAAGCAATTCACAAAAATGGAAAGATTCAAACATTGGGGCACTAACAGAATTACAATTTGCTAATTTTTATACAGGAATTTACTTTTATTACGAAAAAATGAATTTTTGGTCGGTTGGCTTAGATGTTTCCGAGCAGATGAATAATCTTAGACTTTATGGTGAAGGAATAATAAAAAAGGGAAATGAACAATATTACGCAAAAATGTTAGATTTCGATAATAAAGGAACACAAATATCGTTTTCTACCGGTTTAGCTTATGAGTGCGGCTATTATTCAACTAAATTGGAATATGCATACCGAACAGAAGGTTTTAATAAAACCGAAAAAAACAAAATAAAAGAATTAATAAAAAACACTGGTAATATTTTAGGTTATAACAAAGGATACTTTGGAAAAAATTATTTAGGATTTTCATTTGGAACTTCACGATTCTTTAGTACAAATCTTGGGGCAGGATTATCAAATTTAATTTCACTTGATACTTTTGGAGGAGAATTAAATGTGAATTTCTCGTATCTTCATAAGGAAGAAGTAGCATTTGGAATTAGTTTTGTATTTTATTATGGTGAAAAAGAAAGTGAGTATAAATTATATATTCCCTACAGATTTCAAGCAATTGCTTATACAAGTATGAATTTTTAAAACAACTCAATTTCAAAAGCAACAAAGTTTATAAAAATCTGATTACACTAATGTTTAGTATCTTATGTTTAGTATCTTAGCAACAAGATAAAATCCCTCCTTAAAAAATTTAAAAAAAATTAAATTTTTTAAAAATGTAATTTTAGACTCTTTAAAAAAGAACCGAAATGCTGATTATTTTATTGGAATAACAATTGATAGATAAACAGGAATACCCATATAAATTGCTTGCCGATATAAAAAGCAACAAATAAATAAATAAATTAAACATTAAAAGCGGAGGAAATATGAAAAAATTAGAATTAAAAATAAACGGAATGAGTTGCGGTCACTGCATAAAAAGCATTGAAATTGAATTTCAGAAAATCGGATTAAATAAATATTTTGTGGAAGTTGGCAAAGCAATAGTGGAATATGATGAAAATGAGATTTCAACTGAAAAAATACATGAAGCAATAGAAGAAGCCGGATATAAAGTTGTCTCTTAATTGAAAGGAGCATAAAATGAAATATAATTTACCTGTAGAAGGAATGACATGCGCAAGCTGTGTATCCAGAATTGAAAAAACATTGAACAAAATTGATGGTGTTGAAAACATTATTGTAAATTTTGCTACGGAAAAAGTTTCTTTTGAAGCCGAATCAGAAGAAATACTAAAACAAGCGGTTGAAACCGTTGGTGAATACGGTTATAAAATTAAGTTAGAAGAAAATAAAAAAAAGTCTGACACTGAAAACGAAGACTTGAAAGATAAATTCTACGAAAATCTGAAAAAAGATTTTTTGTTTGCGTTAATTGTAACAATTCCATTGTTTGCAATTAGTATGCTAAGAGAGTTTGATTTTTTCAAAGAAATTTGGGCTTTAAATGAAGATTACACAAACAAAATTTTATTTTTATTAACAATACCTATAATGTTTGTTTCGGGAAAGAGATTTTTCGTAATTTTTTGGAATAACCTAAAGCACTTTTCTTTCGAGATGAATTCTTTAGTTGCAATTGGAACCGGAGCAGCTTTTGCTTATAGTGCAATAGCCACACTGTTTCCGGAATGGGTGCAGGTAGCATCCGAAGCCCCACATGTTTATTTCGAAACCGCGGCTGTAATTATTGTGCTGATTTTACTAGGTAAATTATTGGAAACAAGAGCCAAACAAAAAACCGGCGGGGCAATAAAAAAATTACTTGAACTAAAACCCAAAGAAGCAATTGTTCTAAAAAATAACAAAGAAATTAAAGTTCTTTTGGAAGAATTGAAAATCGGCGATATAGTTGTTATAAAACCGGGAGTAAAAATTCCTGCTGATGGCATAATAGTTTCGGGAGAATCTTTTGTTGATGAATCTATGTTGACGGGCGAAAGTTTGCCGGTTTCAAAAAAGGAAGGCAACAAAATTATTGGGGGAACAATAAATAAATCCGGCTCATTTAATTATGAAATTACTGCTTTGGGAGATAATTCGGTTTTAGGACAGATAATTAAAATGGTAGAAGAAGCCCAAGGTTCAAAAGCCCCAATCCAAAAACTTGCCGATAGGGTATCATCGGTTTTTGTTCCTATTGTAATTTTAATTGCAATTCTAACTTTTATTGCTTGGATATTTTTAGCCGAAGCGAATGGCTTTAATATCGGCCTTATTAATTTTGTTGCCGTGCTTATAATTGCTTGTCCTTGTGCTTTGGGTTTGGCAACTCCAACAGCAATTATGGTTGGTACAGGTTTAGGAGCACAAAATGGAATTTTAATTAAAAACGGCGAAAGTCTTGAAACCGCCCATAAAATTAATGCGGTTGTATTCGATAAAACCGGCACAATAACCGAGGGAACGCCTAGCGTAACAGATGTTTATGCGTATAATATCGAAGAAAACGAATTATTGAAAATTGCTGCATCGGTCGAAAAAAAATCAGAACACCCTATTGCCGAAGCTGTTGTACAAAATGCCGAGCAAGAAAGAAAGCTGACGCTGACTGATGTTGAATCATTTAAAAATATTGAAGGTTTCGGGGTAACTGCCATTGTAAACGGAGATATGCTTGCTCTTGGAAATAAAAAACTGATGAATAAGTTTTCCATTAACATAAAAGAAGCGGAAACGGAAATTGAAAAGCTTTCTTCTGAAGGAAAATCTATTATATTGGTTGCTTTAAATGGTGAATTGAAAGGTGTATTGGGAATTGAAGATCCAATTAAACATACATCTAAGCAGGCAATTGAAAAATTGGAAGAAATGAATATTGAAGTTTTTATGCTAACGGGAGATAATAAAAAAACAGCAGAAGCAATTGCTGCAAGAGTTGGAATTAAAAATGTAATAGCAGTACCTTCTTTTCCATCAACAAAATTCAAGAGTGTTTTAGCTACCCA
>CAZCBD010000232.1:0-3354 GCA_964496755.1 uncultured Melioribacteraceae bacterium | reverse complement strand
ATCAATTGTATTTTCATATACAGGCAACTTAGAGTAACCCGACTCAATAAATTCATTTATTATTTTTTTAATAGATGTGTTTTTTTCGACAGCAACAATCTCAGTACGATTTGTCATAGATTCATAAACTTTCTGCTCGCTTAATTCAATAACATTGTTTACAATTTCAGATTCGCTTTCGTCAACAAAACCTGCTTTTTGACTTTCCTCAATTAAAATCTTTAATTCATCCTTCTCGAACAAATGAGAAATAGCCTCTTCATTTCTTGTTTCACTTACAATAAGAAGATCTGTAATTTTAGAAGTTAATTTTGAAAAGGGGTACAAAACAAAAGTAAAAACCCTAATGGGAAATGAAGCAATACGAATAAAACTATCGGCCGTTTCCATTGCAAAATACTTTGGCAACATTTCTCCGAATATTAAAAGTATTAAGGTTGAAATAATTAAGATTGAATATTCACCAAGTTGAAATACTTCCGATAAAAATATAGTTATAAACGTAGTAAACGATATATTAACAATATTGTTTGAAATTAAAATCGTTGAAAAAAATATTTGTTTATTTTTCAAAAAATATTGTATGTTTTTTTCGGCAAGTTTGTTTTTACGTGCTCTAATTTCAATTTTAATCTTATTAGCAACAACAAAGGCAATTTCACTTGCAGAAAAAAAACCGCTAAGTAAAATTAAAACAAGCAATATTATAATTTCAGAATACATTCTATTCTACAATTTTAATATTATCAATCCTATAATGAAAATCCGAATTACCGTCAGTGCAAATTATTTCAAACATTAATGTTTTTTTTAAATTTAATGAAGGAACCAATGAAACACCCTGTAAAGTAGCAAACTGAATTATTTTATATTCCGTAGTTTGTGTTTTTAGTTTCTGAAACGGAAGTATTGAAAATAAAAGATTCTTATTCTGAAAAACATTTACTTCTTTTACTTTTATCTTTTTTAAATCATAATCCGGACTTTTCTTAATTTTAATTTCCGCAGTAATGTTAAATCTTTTTTCATTCTGATAATTAACTCTAATCCAAGCTGCCGGTTTTTTAACATCTAATATTATAGTCGGGTTATAAATTTCACCTTCGTATTGCTGAGTATCATTTTTTACAATTTCTTTGTTACATGCAAAAAATAAAATTAGCATGACAAAAAAGAACGGTTTTAATTTTAATGTTTTCATTTAAGTCCTACCAAATCGTTTATCAAATTCAGTTAAAGGTATTTTAATTACAATAGGTCGCCCATGAGGACAAACATAAGGCATAGAAGTGGCAAACAACTGATCTACAAGCAAACGCATTTCCTTTTCCGTAAGCTGATCGCCCGCTTTAATAGCAGCTTTGCAGGAATATGATTTTGCCAAATTATCACGCTGCTCCAGCCCCTTTTCAATTTGATTATTCTTATATTCCTCAATAATTTCGAGCAATGTTTCTGCTTCGGAACCTATTTTAACATCTTCCGGCACTCCGGTAATAATTATAGTTTTGTTTCCCTGAAATTTTAGAGCAAAACCCAACTTAACCAAATAATCTTCCAACTCCTTAAAAAGTAGAAAATCCCCGGGGTCAACATTAAATTTTTGTGAAAACAAAAGTTGTTGCGAAAAAGGCATATTTGCTTCGAAAGATTTTAATGCTTTTTCGTACAAAATTCTTTCGTGAGCCACATGAGCATCAATAATCATTAATCCGCTTTTAATTTGCGATAAAATATATTTATTGTGAAGAAGCACAATAAATGAAGATGTAAACTCAGATTCGGTTTTTCCCGCGTCGGTGGTAAAAGTTTGTGTTTGATGATAAACCTCTCTCGAAGTTCTTTCAAACGGATTCTCTACAGGATTGTCAGGAGCCTTACTTTTAATATCTGAATTTATGGAATTAAATATTAAATCTATTTCATCATCTTTAAATAATTTTGTATTTGAATTATTAAACTTTGAACTATTTATATTTGTATTATTTAAACTTAAATCTTTTTGGCTGAATCTTGGCCTATCAGAAAAATCGTTTTTGATATTCGCCACATATTTATTAAAGGATAGTTTTTCATCCGAATTTTCAGTCTGCTGAAAATTCATAGTAGGCACAAAATCATATTTTGCCAACCCTTTTTTAATTACGGAATTTACAATTGAATAGATTGATTGTTCATCATCAAATTTAATTTCCAATTTCTGAGGATGAATATTTATATCAAATTTTTTAGCATCAATATCAATAAATAAGATAAAAAACGGATATTCACCTTTCACAATAATATTTTCATATGCCGAAAATATTGCATGATTTATTACCCTACTTTGCACATATCTTTTATTAACAAATAAATACTGATCGCCCCTGTTTTTTTTCATGAAAGTCGGTTTGGAAACATAACCTTTTAATGTAATAAACTCGGTAGGTTCGTACACTTCAATTACAGCATCCAAAATATTGTCGGCAAATATTTTTTGCAATCTTTTTTCAATATTTTCAGAAGGCAAATCATAAATCAAATCATCATCATTATAAAATTTAAAAGCAATTTGCGGATTCGAAATTGCAATTCGTTTAAAACTTTCCACAATATGTTTTAATTCTGTAGCATTGGATTTTAAAAACTTTCTTCTTGCGGGAATATTATAAAATAAATTTTTAATCGAAATGGAAGTTCCGGTAGGTGTTGAAAGTTTTTCTTTTGAAATTAATTTATCATCTTCAAATCTTATTAAAACACCTAATTCCTCCGATTCAATTTTAGTTTTCATTTCGAATTTACAAACAGAAGTAATTGAACTTAAAGCCTCTCCTCTAAATCCGAAAGTATAAATTGCATCTAAATCATTAATTTTTGTAATCTTGCTGGTAGCATGCCTCTGAAGAGAAATAACGGCATCTTCTTCTGTCATTCCAGAACCATTATCAATTACTTGAATTAAAGATTTTCCTGCATTTTTAATTACAATAATTATTTCGGTGGCATCAGCATCAATAGAATTTTCAACTAATTCTTTTACAACGGATTCCGGACGTTGGACTACTTCGCCGGCAGCAATTTTGTTAGCAATATTTTCGGGAAGTATTTTTATTTTATTTGTCATATTATTTCAATCTTAAATTATTTTCTTTTAAAATATTTAACATTAAACTCTTCAAAATTTTCTATTTTTTCAATTTTCCAAACTTTATCGGAAATTTCAGGGAAAAAGATTGTTCCGTTACATTTTAATTTCATTACCGAAATAATCATTTCATCGGCAACTTCAATTCCCTGCTTGTAAATTTGTCCCCCCCCGCAAATAAAGGCTTTCGCATACTTTTTTGATTCCGCATAATTAAAGGCGGCAGC
>CAZCBD010000231.1:1798-3363 GCA_964496755.1 uncultured Melioribacteraceae bacterium | reverse complement strand
ATAAAAATATTTGACCCCGCTTGCGGTTCCGGAAACTTTTTAATTATTGCCTACAAAGAATTGCGAATTTTAGAAATGAAAATTTTTAAGGCAGGCAATATGATGGCTCTTTCCGGTATTCATCTTTCACAGTTTTACGGAATTGAAATTGACGACTTTGCAGGCGAAATTGCTAAACTCGCCCTTTGGCTTGCCGAACACCAAATGAATGTTGAGTTTTTTAAAGAGTTTGGACGAACCAACCCAACCCTGCCGCTTAAAGAAGCCGGCAATATTGTGCAAGGAAATGCCACAAGATTAGATTGGGAAAAAGTTTGCCCCAAAACCAATACAAACGGCAAACCGGCAGAGGTCTATATACTCGGCAATCCGCCGTATTTGGGGGCAAGAATGCAAAATAAAGAACAAAAGTCTGATATGAAATTTGTTTTTGGTGATTTAAAAGGAGTTAATAATCTTGATTATATTGCTTGTTGGTTTAGAAAAGCTTCTGATTTTATTGTTAATTCCAATTCAAAATATGCTTTTGTAACTACAAATTCAATCTCACAAGGAGAACAAGTTGCGTTGCTTTGGCCCTCTTTATTGAAAGATAATTTGGAAATACAATTTGCACATCAATCATTCAAATGGACGAATAATGCCAAAGGAAATGCCGGCGTTACTGTTGCAATAATCGGTATTGGAAATAAAACACAAAAAGATAAGACTATCTACAACAATGGGCTTTCTTTTTTAGTAAAAAACATAAATCCATATTTAGTTTCTGGTAGTAATTCCTTTGTTCAAAAAAGGAACACACCGCTATCCGAGTTACCGATAATGTGTTTCGGCAGTATGGCTAACGACGGTGGGAACTTATTATTATCAGATAATGAACATAATAAAATTATCAATTCAAATCCAGATGCTAACAAATTTATAAAAAAATTAATTGACTCATTGGAACTAATTCGAGGAATTAATAAATATTGTATTTGGATTGAAGATAGTGATTTAAAACAGGCTCTTCAAATAGAAGAAATAAAGCAACGAATTGAAGCAACAAAACAAGTACGGTTAAATAGTAAACGAGAAGCAACTCAAAAACTTGCTAATGAGCCTCATAAATTTGGAGAAATACGCTATCAAAAAACCAATTCAATTATTGTACCGAGTGTATCATCCGAAAAAAGGAATTATGTTCCTATGGCTTTCCTAGATAATACATATGTAATTGTAGCACCTAATTTTGCCATCTACAATGCCGAACCGTACCATTTAGGCATTATTACTTCCCGAATGCACATGGTTTGGATGCGAACAGTTGCAGGAAGATTAAAAACCGATTACAGATATTCATCAACATTAGTATATAATACCTTCCCTTTTCCCCCAATCTCCACCCAACGCAAAAACGAAATAACCCAAGCCGTATTTCGCATTCTCGAAGAGCGTGAAAAACACCCCGAAAAAACCTTGGCAGAACTTTACGACCCCGATAAAATGCCCGAAGGCCTACGCCAAGCTCACCGAGATAATGATATTATCATAGAAAAATGCTACCGCAGTACACCTTTTAAAAG
>CAZCBD010000231.1:0-1698 GCA_964496755.1 uncultured Melioribacteraceae bacterium | reverse complement strand
ATTTCCAATAATTGGAGTCGGGATGTTCTTGAACTTCAAATAAAATCTAATCTGTATAAAAGACAGGGAAAAGCAATTACAAACTTTAAAACCACTCTTCCCGAACCTCAATCCGATTTGGCAAACCAAACAATAAAAGATCCTTATGTTTTTGATTTTATGACTCTTACAAAACCTTATGTTGAAAAAGATATTGAAAATCAACTAATGACTCACATAACAAATTTTTTATTGGAATTGGGTAAAGGTTTTGCTTTTATCGGAAGGCAATATCATCTTGAAATTGCAGACAATGACTATTATATCGACCTTCTGTTTTATCATGTTAAACTGAAATGTTATGTGGTAATTGAGTTGAAAAACACAAAATTTATACCCGAGTATGCAGGTAAAATGAATTTTTATCTGTCTGCTGTGGATAGCACAATTAAAGATGAAAATGATAATCCAACAATCGGCATTATGCTTTGTCGAGATAAAAACAATATTGAAGCCGAATTTGCTTTACGAGATATTAATAAGCCAATGGGTGTCAGCGAATTTACTTTTACGGAATTAATCCCCGAAAATCTAAAAAGCAGTTTGCCTACTATTGAAGAAATTGAAAATAAGTTGAAAAATGAAATTTGATGTGTCTAATATCTTGCTAATTTTTAAGTTGTATAAGAAGAAAAATGCGGAACTATTGTTTGCTGTGAAGAGAAAGAATCGGAGGCAAAGAAAATAATGGATAAATGGAAAATCATCTACCGTACTTCGGATAGCGAAGAATTTATTAAAAATGAAGTTAATGAGTGGAACAAATTGTTAAATCAATTAAAGGGTTCTTTAATAGATTTTAAAATTAAAGAAATTGTAGTTTCCGATTCATATACGAACGATTATAATTATTATAACCATGCCAAACAAACAATGACACAAAAACGTGGTTTTTTCAGTTGTGCTAAAACATTTGATAATAAAGATGGAAAGATATTATTGTTCGATAGAAAATATATCCTTTTTAATAATCCTAAATCAATTCAAATAATTATTGGTCAATTTATAGATATACATGTTCCAAATATAACAAAAAAGATATATCCCAAACTTGAAAAAATAAAAGCAAAGTCTCATGATTTAGGAAAAATTGATGTATATAGAATTTTTGAAAGTTTGTTGATGGAACAAGTAAAAACATTAATGCTTAAACAACAAAAATTTCAATTTAACGGTGAAAGTTACAATGCCCTTCTTACCGGTTTATCACATTTTAATGATGTTGAAAAATCTCTGTATCGTGAAATAAAAAAAGCTCATTATCAATACCAAACTAATAACGATATAGAACAATTGTGGCACACAATAATAGATAATATTTCATTTCATCTAAATAGATTGATATTAGTTAATAAAAGAACCATACCACACAAACATCCTTTGGAGATGTTATTTCAATCAGTTTTTAAAATAATTAATAGTACCCAAAACGATGAAACCATAATTAATAGTTGGGAATCAGCATTAGTAGACTTCCTTGCAACTCAAAATTTCTCATTAGTACCCACATTTGATGGAAAATATAATCTTAAAATTTTAGAAAATCCTAAAGATTTTTATAATAAAATATGATATTCATAATTTATTACCAATACTTGAAACCAGTCAGGTAAATGAACCACAAGCAGAATATGGAAAACCCAAAGAGATAAATTCTAT
>CAZCBD010000230.1:0-3396 GCA_964496755.1 uncultured Melioribacteraceae bacterium | reverse complement strand
GCACCCTGAGCCTGTCGAAGGGTGAAGAGAAAATAAAAAACAGTTTGCCGAAACTACTCCCGCATACTTCTACTCCGCTCAGTATGCTTTCGACTTTGCTCAGTAGTTCTCTACGAGCTAAAATTGATTGACTGAAGATGCTGATACCCGCCTAATTTGGGATATACAGCTGAAGAGGTATAAGCAGATAATGATAAATTTAATATCAAATTTATTTAATCTTTTTATAAATTATATAGTTTTCGTATTTTTAATAAATTTTCAGGAAATGTTTTGTAATTTAAGGAGTATCATAAGTGAAGTATTATCATTTTTTATTAAAATTAATTCATTCAAAAATTTTTGGCTTACTAAGTGGTTCATTTATTGTTGCAATTCTTGTTTTTGACTATCAATTAAAAAATCCAACTTTTGATAAAATTACTTTTTTATTAGTCGGTATGCTTTTGGGAATTTCTATTAACACTAAGTTTTGGACAACTAAATCTTAAAATGTTATCGAAAGAAATTTTTTATTCGGATATTTAAAATTATCAAAACCTTGATAAACCATAATGTTAATTGGCTTGGGTAAACTATAATAATTTTAGCGTGTTTTTAACTTAAAATACTCTGATTTGGAATCGAAATAAGGGATGTTTTTAATTCCCTAAAAGGCAATAATTGGAGATTTCACGAATAGGGAAATTAGAGGTTTGGATGTTAGCTTTTAAATTTCAGTTTCTTCATCAAATTAATTGTATCTTGTAAATTCAGAATTATTTAAACATTTCTTTTGTAAAAAAACATTATTTTACAATATAAAACAATTGCTTCGCAATATTTTACAATTTAACAAAGAGAAGAATATGAAATTACTACGAATAATGATATTAGGACTTGCCATTATTTTAGTTGGTTGTGGTGAAAAAGAAACAATGCCGGGATATCCAATAGAAGGAAATGAGCTTAAACTAGGTAACTCAAAGACTTATAATATTGATACAAATAAGGATTTTGATATTGTTGATGAAATATCAAAATTAACCATAAATTTTCCAAATGGTGGTAAAGGAGATTTAATTGTAACTGAAATTATAAAGAATGAACAAACACCTAACAAGGGGGCCGGGTTTCAAATAAAATTTAATGGAATTCAAAAAGTTCAAATAAAATTTGATGTTTCCGACGGAAACTATTTGAATGTATTTGGATATGGACAGAATAATGGATGCGGAAATTTTGAAAGTGAATTTGGCTGGGTTCCTTTACCGGTTAAAATTGAAGATGGAAAAGAAATTGTTTTTCTACCAATTTCAAACGGAATGCACAAAACAACGGATGATCCAAAAATCACAAATAATTATTGGTACGAAAAATATGAGAAAGCAACTTCCGATGCAGAAAAAAGAATGAATCTATCACTTCAGATACTTTCATATAAAAATTCTTTTGTTGATATGTTGTCGTCTTCAATGCAATCAACAATAAAGAACAGAATAAAAGATCTTCCTTTAATTGAAACTATTAGTGTTAAAGCGGGAATTAAAGGAGCTAATTTTTATAATCCTCATTTTAATAGACATTGGTATTCAGGCGATAAAGAAGCAAGCAGAGGAGAACTTTCTGTAAACAATCCTACTTTAGGTACAATTGCACACGAACTAGGGCACTATATGCATCATGTTTTTGTTGGTGATGATAATTTTAAAACAATTTTTAATTCTGCTAAAAGTGCCGGTATTATTGCTGATAAATGGTATGGTGGGCACGCGATTGGAATGATGTGGGATAGAAATACAATACTTGAAGATTTTGCGTATTTATCCGAGCAAATGTTAACAAACAGTGTGGGGGGACTATATAGTTTTGAAGATGTTGGTTATCCGGCTGGCGGGCCGTTTAGTGAAAATACTGTTTTGGGTGGTAAAAACAAAACGGAAATAGATTTTCCCAGTCTTGAAGGGTTTACTACTGCTCTCCTCACTTATTTGCATGTTGGCAATGGAACCGGTGCGGATTTTAGAATGGTAAATACTGTACCTATACATAACTGGAGTCGTAGTAAATTACAACAACCGGTTCCTGTGGTTGGTGTTTCATGGGGTGATATTTATGAAAAAATAATTTTTAAAGGCGCTACAAATATTTCGGAATTGAAAAATCATATCGAGCTGTTTTTGAAATCTCGAAATGAATCTGCCAAATTTCCCGTTATTGCCGAACGTATAGGTTGGAGCTATTCTATAAAAGGAAAAGTTGTTGATAGTAAAGGAAAAGCAATTGTTGGAGCTTATGTTTTGCCTATTGCCAAGGCAAATGGTAAAACGTATTATACTCAAAAGTCTTTATTGCCTTCAAATAAAGATGGTAAGTTTGAATGCCGTCGTGCTTTTTTTGGCAATAGTTATTTAAGAGTTTATTTTAATAAGGATTCGGTTGACGTGCCTATTAATATTGATAGTAACAAGCCGACGAATGAAACAATCGATTTAGGAAATATAAAAGTAAATTTAGATAATAAAATTTTAGAAATATTAAAATCCACAAAATATCTAACCTGTTTAATAGAGGCGGAATTTGTTATGAATGACGGTACTTCAAACAATGATATTACCGTTTCCAACAGGTCACTTACATTTTCACTTAATTCACCAATTGTTTGGAATGGAAATAATTTTTCATTATCCGATTTTGATGATTTTGGTTCAAGCTCGTATCAAAGCACAAAAATTGAAATAAAAGGTAGTGTAAATATTATGGAGAATACAATTAGTTTTTCAGCAATTCAAATTGATTCGGTTTATAATTTTTCCGGTGGGTCAAATTATTCTACATTTTCTTCAAGGGCAGAAATGAGTGTGCAAAATCTACCGATTGCTTATTCTGCAAAATCGGTTGGTGCAGAATTCAGATATACCGGTGCTAATATTGCAAATAACTTTGTTACCAATGCTTTGTGGACTGTTATTACTACCGAACATGATTCACAAGGAACTACTGTGACGAAAAAGACAACAAATAATGTAAAATGGAATTCTTCATCTTCTGCTTCCATTAATTTTGGTATTTATTAAAAATTTGTATAGAAAAAGATATTTGAAAATGAAAATCATTTAAGCGATTGAATTTGTTCAAAAACTTATGTTGTTAAAATAGTATAAGATAGACATTAAAAAGGGATTCGGAATGAATCCCTTTTTTTATTTTTGCTGTTTCTGCCCAAATAATTAATGAACGGGTTACCCTGAAATACTGTTCCGCAAAAGTCTTCACCCTGAACGTAGTTTTCACTCTGAGTGTAGTTTTCACTCTGAGTGTAGTTTTCACCCTGAGTGTAGTTTTCACCCTGAACAAAACCCGCACCCTGAGCCTGTCGAAGGGTGAAGAGAAAATAAAAAACAGTTTGCCGAAACT
>CAZCBD010000229.1:0-3447 GCA_964496755.1 uncultured Melioribacteraceae bacterium | reverse complement strand
AAACAAAATTATAATTATCCAAAAAGCAAATTCGGAAATATTAGCGAAAAAATAATACATCTTTACATCCGACATCAAATTATAATCGCTATCTAAAAACAGTTTCAAACTTGCTTCATTCATTACAAAGAAAATTATATACACAAAAAATCCGAGAAGCAAATATTTAATTGCTCGGAACGGAATATCCAACCATCTTGGAAAACCGATTTTCCGCTTGAATAGTTTCATTGAAACCATATCGCCAAAATCTGCAATAAACTCCGAAATTGTACCCACAGGACAAATCCAACTACAAAACACTCTTGGAAATACTATTGCCATTAAAATAAATGCCAATAGTATAAAAAAACCTGCAGGATGAAAAGAATGAATGTTGCCCGACAAAATAAAATAATAAATGCTCATTAGTGAACTAATAGGCAAAAACCCTTCCACACCGGGCGGCCTAAGCGCAACTTCTTCTGCCAATCCCGTTTCAAGCGATTTAACGAAAAAGTGAAATTCTACACCAATCCAAATTATTAATAACAAAAACAAAATTTGAACTGTTATTCTCGGGTTATTTGATACAATTAATTTTATTTTTGAATATGCTTTCTTCATAATCAGACTTATTATTCTGATTAAAAATATATATTAATAATTTATTTTGCAAGCATTTTCGGAACTTTTTGTCTGATTATACTTAATTGCATTTTTATTTTGCTATTAATAAATTTTATGATTAATTCTAATGAAATAATCTCAAAAAAAATCAGCTTTAATTAAAGGCATAAAATGAAAAAACCTCCTAAAAATATCGGATATTACATTCTCCCCCTACACAGGATAAGGAATTTTTTTATTTAAAATAATTTCTTTATTTAAAATATGTGAACGATGAAAGGGTGAAATTAAAAAAGTTAAAAATAAAATTTAATTGAGAGTTTAAAATGAAAAAAACAAACTTACTTGCATTATGCTTATTTACAATTCTAATTTTCAGCTGTGCGGTTACTAAAAATGATAGAAGTGAAATTCGTACTTCTCAGTATTTTGCAAAAATTTCTGCCGAAAAGGATATCGCAAAATTAAACTTTTTCTTTACGCAAATGCCAAAAGGTGGTGATATTCACCATCATTATTCAGGCGCCATTTATGCAGAAACTTTTTTAGATTGGGCCTGTGCTGAAAATTATTTTATTGATTTAAAAAGTTTTAAACTTTCAAAAGTAAAATCTAAAAACACTATTTCGATTGAGCAACTTAAACAAAAACCTATTTTATATAGACAAGTTATTGCAACTTGGTCCGATTTGAATTATGAAAATTATTTTGCCGATAACTTGGCACCCGATTTAAAATTCTTCAGCACTTTCGGTTATTTTGGCCCCATCAGCAAAGATTTTATAAGCGGCTTAAACCAAATAAAACAAAGAGCTATTGAAGAAAATGTTCAATACATTGAAACGATGCTTTTTTCACCGAAAATTAATTTCAATTCAAAAGAATTTAATTTTCACAATGTAAATTTTAATTTTTCTTATGAAGACACTTTAAATCTTTATTCCAACTTTAGAGAAATTGCAAATACTATTTCGAGTTCAAAATATTTTAAATCCGAAATTCAAAAATATATTAATCTGGTTAATACCATACATCGTAATATTGATGATTCATTATTTACAATGCGTTTTCAGACTTATTCTACTCGCAATAAAGAACCGATTAAAGTTTTTACAAGTCTTTTTTCATCTTTTTATGTTGCGGCAAATTCAAGTTTTATTGTCGGAGTTAATATTGTGGGACCTGAAAATGGCCTAGTGGCTTTAAAAGATTATAAACTTCATATGTTTATGTTCAGGTTTCTGAAAAAATTATTTCCTAATGTAAAAACTGCAATGCACGCCGGTGAATTAAGAATGGGATTAGTTAAGCCGGAAGATTTAAAATTTCACGTCCACGATGCGGTTTTCGTTGCAAATGCAAATCGAATCGGACACGGGGTTGATATTCCTTATGAAAATTCCGCCCGGAATATTTTTTCTAAAATGAGAAATGATTCAATAGCTGTTGAAATTAATTTGACAAGTAATGAATTTATTTTGGGAGTTAAAAATAATCATCATCCAATAAAATTATATTCTGATGCTAAAGTACCAATTGTTATTTCAACTGATGATGCCGGAGTTTCTAGAAATAATTTAACAACCGAATATGCGAAATTAGCTTCGCGTTATCATTTTACTTACAAGGAAATTAAAAACTTCGTTTATAATAGCATTAAATTTTCTTTCCTCTCTAAAAAAGAGAAACGAATTTTGATTAACAAATTGAATAAAAAATTCAAACAGTTTGAACGGAAGATTTCAGAATTTATTTTGGTTAAATAATTTTCGAAGTTGATATTTTAAAAATCAATAAAACTTAACTCTGAAATTATTTAGGTCGTGCAAAGATAATTCCCTTTAAGCGATCGTAATAATCACTTTCGATAATTTCATCGCCTACTTGCAAATTGTACCAATGCTTGCTTGTTAAAGTCCATTTATAAGCATGTGCAACCCTTGTCTGAAAATTAATTTTAAATATCATTTTCCCAAAGCCGATTCCGCTTGGTTTTTTGCTATCATTATTTATTTCGGCTACAGGTTTTGAATTCAAATATCTTGTATCTTCCGAATGCCCTGAGGCTGAACAATCAAAAACCTGAATAATAACCTCATTATTTTTATTCACGGCACCAATTTCCCAAGCTATCATAATGTGACCGGTTGATGCGGATTTGCCGGCATTAATTCTTTCGCTCCGCCATTTATCCGAATATCTTGCAATTATCAAATCACCTTTTTTAAGTGAATCTATTGAATTAAAAACTTTCCAATATTTGTTCTCCGCAAAGTTTTTATTACCCAATACTTCGTTGTGCAAATAATCATAAAAAGTCCAAACACGAACACTACTATCCTTTGGATGCAATTTATTTTTCCATTGAAACAAATCGGCTGCATGTTCCGGTAAACATTTTTTTAATAAAATTGCATAAATAAAACCCGAACAATCATATTTAAATACTCCCTTGTCGTAATCAATAACACTTCCGGTAGTATGTGTATATTTTGTGGTATCTGCGCTTTTCCAAATTTCTTTGCAAAAGTTTACAAATATATTTGAAGCATTCTTTTGAGTTGCAATGGGATTTGTTGAAGTGTTTTTGCAAAATAATGTTAAAAAAATGAGTATGGAAACTGATATTATTTTAATTGGAATTATTTTCATTATTTCATATTTAAATTTGTTCTATGAATATTAAGCACAAAAATTCTTGAAATCAATTTTATTTATTACGAAAAATAAATGCTATAAATCTATTTTAGTTTATAAAAAAGCATACTGAGCCTGTCGAAGTTATACTGAGCCTGTCGAAGTTATACTGAGCCTGTCGAAGTTATACTGAGCCTGTCG
>CAZCBD010000228.1:0-3454 GCA_964496755.1 uncultured Melioribacteraceae bacterium | reverse complement strand
TTTAGTGTATTCACCCGGTGACAAATGAAAATGAAAAATCAACAGCAAATATAATTCGCACATCACAGCTGATTTTTTAGAAGATGTTCAAAAATCCGCTTTACAATTCGGACGCGGTTGCTCAGCTGCATTTGTATCTGAAGACGGTTTAATTATGACCAATCATCACTGTGGAAGAAATTATCTACGCTATATTCAAATTAATAACGAAGATTTGCTTCGCGACGGATTTTATGCAAACTCTTTGAAAGAAGAAAGAAAAATTAAAGGTTTATTTGTTGACCAATTAATTTCTATTGAGGATGTAACAGAAGAAATAATTACAGCATTTAATTCGGGAACTACCGATAAAGAAAAAATACAGAATCGTACAAAAAAAATAAAAGAACTTGAAGATAGCTTTGCAAAAGAAACCGACTTAATCTGTAGAGTAATCACACTTTACAACGGCGGAAAATATTCAATGTACATGTACAAAAGATACAATGACATCCGTTTAGTAATGGCTCCCGATTTTCAAATTGCAGCCACCGGTTGGGATTGGGACAATTTCACCTATCCCAGATACGAATTAGATTTTATGTTTTTTAGAGCCTACGATAAAAACGGAAACCCAATTAAAACAAAACATTTTTTCAGATTTGCAAATCGACCTGCAAAAGAAGGTGAATTAATTTTTACGGTAGGAAGACCCGGCAATACAGACCGCTTACTTTCAATGGCCGAATTGGAATATTTTCGTGATTATGTTTATCCGCAACGATTGGAAATGTACAATGGCATTTACAATATTTATCGTAAATTCTACGATAAATATCCGGAAAAACGCTCACAAATGTTGAACATGGTTATGGGTATAGGTAACGGCAGAAAATCTTACGCAGGCCGCCTAATGGGATTGCGCGATAAATATTTGATGACAAAGAAAAAAAGATTCGAAGAAAGCTTAATTAAGAAAATTAATTCTGATCCAAAGTTAAAAAGTAAATACGGATTTGTATGGGAAAGTATTAAGCGCTCTATTGATGAAATAAAAAAATTGAACCTTATTAACTTTTACAATACTTATTCAAGAAACTATCCCGTTTATTTTTCTATTGCACATAATGTGATTACTTATGCAAATCAAATGAAACTTCCGCCTGAAAAACGAAATGCAAAATTTAAAAATCTAACCCCCGAAAAACTTGCCGATTTATTTTTCAACAAAAAATATGATGAGGGATTAAATCTGGAACTGGTTGCCGCACACGCAAATTTTTTAGACGTATTTCTTTCAAACTCAAACAAATTTGTAAATGAACTTTATCATAATTTAAAAGGCGAAAAAGTAAAAGATTACGTGCTCCAAAATTCAGACTTAATTTCAAAGAACAAACTTGTAGCCTTGCTTTCAAAATCACCGGATGAAATATTAAACTCAAATGATCCTTTCATTAAGTTTATATTAAACACCAAACCGGAACTTGAAAAAATGGTAAATCAAATACGAGAAGTGCAGGCAACTTTGCAAGTACAAAATCAGTTACTCGGCGAAGCTGTATTTGCAGCTTTTGGTAATCAGCTTGCTCCTGACGCTACAAGCACCTTAAGAATAAGTGACGGAACAATTAAAGGCTATGAATATAACGGTACACTAGCTCCGGGTATTACAACCTTTTACGGTTTATGGGATAGATACAACTCATTTAATAAGGAAACTTACCCATGGGGCTTGCACGAAAGATGGAAAACTCCTCCGGCAGAATTGGATTTAACTACTCCTATCGGATTTGCTTCTACTAATGATATTGTTGGCGGAAACTCCGGCAGCTCAATAATAAACACAAAAAAAGAAGTTGTAGGACTTGTTCACGACGGCAACTTAGAAAGTCTTGCCGGAACTTTTATTTTTGACGAAGAAAATAATAGAACAGTCGCTTCGGATGCTATCGGACTTTTGGCTTCATTAAAGTATATTTATAAAACCCCTAAACTTTTAAAAGAATTAAAAACGGGTAAGTTATCCCGATAAAAGAATTTATTAATCTATACAAGATTAATTCAACCGGCGGCTTATTGCCGCCTTTTATTTTTAATATTCTTAGTTTTAATATTTTTATTTTTGATGTCTCAGTTTCAAATTAGTGTTTTAGCTTCAGAAAAGTTTTTTATAGTTTTAATTATTAAAAAAAGGTTTGTGTTAATGATAGTCTATTTTAACGGTCAATTTATGGATAAGGATGAAGTGCGAATTTCACCCGATGACAGAGGATTTATTTTTGGCGATGGAATTTATGAAGTAATCACTTCGTACAATGGGAAATTATTTAAAAAAGAGGGACATTTTAACCGGTTACTTTGGAATCTGAAAGAAGTACGAATTAACCTCTCTCAGAAAATAAACTTAGAAGAAATAGCACTTCAATTACTTGAAACAAATAATTTACTTAATATTCGAGCAAAAATTTATATTCAAATTACCCGGGGAGTTGCTCCACGAACATTCTCTTTCCCTTCCCCGGAAACAAGACCCACGGTTTTTGTGCAAGTTTCGGAAGCTCATCCGCAAATTAAGAAATGGGAAAATGGTGTAAAAATTATTTTACGACCCGACCAGCGCAGAAAACGTCGCGATATAAAATCCATTTCCCTTTTACCCAGTATTCTAGATGCTCAGCAGGCTATCGATGAAAATGCCGAGGAAGTTATTTTTGTGGTTGACGGTTTTATTACGGAAGGCTCACATACAACCTTTTGTGCTGTTTTTAACAATGAAATCTGGACTTATCCTACAGACGAACTAATCTTGCCGGGAATAACCCGAATTGTTGTAAAAGAATTGTGCAAAAAAATTAATATCCCTTTTATAGAAAGGAACTTTACGCCAGAAGATTTAAAAAAAGCCGATGAATTAATGCTTCTTGGCAGCACTACTGAAATTATGCCCGTAATTCAAGTGGAAAATAATTTAGTTAAAAACGGAAAACCCGGACCGGTAACAAAAAAATTGCAAACAGCATATAGAAAAATGATCTCCGAGTTGTAAGTTTGTCATAATATTAAATCGATACACTAATCAAAGGCAAATTAAAATTTGCTTGTTTGTCTAATATAACACTATTAAAGTGAACAATTTGATCGTTTTTAAAGATTGTTTTTTTGAAAATAATAGTCTCTTTTAAATTACGGCAGATTAATCAAAAGATATACTGACAACTAAATGGTATAATCGCCTTTCTATTCATCTGATTTTTAATTCATTATAAAAACAATATTTATTACGAGGTTAAAATATTTAGGGCTAAATTATTTTAAAATCTCTTTTATAACTTTATCAACTTAGGAAACAGTATATATGTATTGATGATACTTAATGTCGAATCCGTCACTAAAATAACAGGTGTATGTTTTCTTTTTACCGATCTCCATTGATTTAAAAAATGCATCGATACCCTTTCATTTTTCAACTTTT
>CAZCBD010000227.1:0-3466 GCA_964496755.1 uncultured Melioribacteraceae bacterium | reverse complement strand
CTTGCGAATACTTGATTTTGAGTCTAGCGCGTCTACCAATTCCGCCACTTCGGCAAAAGTTTTACATCATTATTTCAATGAAGAATCAAAATTTAATTATAAATTAAATCTTATTCAATAATTAAATTCACTTATTTTATTTTTTTACAAGTTTTGCCCACGTATCTCGTAGAGTAACTGTTCTATTAAAGATAATATTTTCTTCTGTTGATTCTTTGTCTGTGCAAAAATAACCTTTTCGTTCGAATTGAAATTTATCACCGGGTTTTGTGTTTTTTACAAAAGGCTCAATTTTACAATCTGAGATAGTAGTTAAAGAATCGGGATTAATAAATTCTTTAAAATCTTTTTCCTTGTGTCCATCAGGGGAAGCATCATTAAATAATCTATCATAAAGATTAATTTTAACATTTAATGCGTGCTTAGCCGATACCCAATGAATTGTTCCTTTCACTTTTCTGTTTGCACCGGGTAGGCCGTGTCTGGTTTCCGGATCATAAGTGCAGTGAATTTCGATGATTTTTCCATCTTCATCTTTAATTATTTCCTCACATTTGATTATGTATGCATAACGTAATCTTACTTCTTTTCCGGGTGATAATCTGTGAAATTTACGATGAGGAATTTCCTGAAAATCTTCTCTTTCAATAAATAATTCTTTTGCAAAAAGTATTTCTCTGGTTCCCATAGAGTCATCTTCGGGGTTATTTACCGCTTCTAATTTTTCGGTTTGTTCGTCAGGGTAATTTGTAATTACAACTTTTACAGGATTCAAAACAGCCATTACTCTTTGGGCTTTTTTGTTTAGGTCTTCCCGTATTGCATATTCAAGTTGCGCAATATCAATAATTCCGTCTCTTTTAGCCACACCAATATTTTCCGCAAATTTTCTAATTGAATCGGGGGTATAGCCTCTGCGGCGCAGGCCGGATATGGTTGGCATTCGGGGGTCATCCCATCCGTTAACGAAATTTTCTTGAACTAATTCCAAGAGTTTTCTTTTACTCATTACAGTATAATTTAAATTCAGGCGAGCAAATTCTATTTGTCGCGGCTTAGAAGGTATGCCTTCAATATGTTCGATAAACCAATTATAAAGGGGCCGATGGTTTTCAAATTCCAAAGTACAAATAGAGTGTGTAATTTTTTCTATTGCATCGGATTGGCCGTGAGCAAAATCGTACATAGGATATATGCACCATTTATTGCCGGTCCGGTGATGTGTAGCATGTTTTATTCTATAAATTGCAGGATCACGTAAATTCATATTGGGAGATGCCATATCGATTTTTGCACGTAATGTTTTTTCACCGTCTTTAAATTCACCGTTTTTCATTCGATAAAATAAATCCAGATTTTCTTCAATGCTTCTATTTCTATAAGGGCTTTCCTTGCCGGGTTCTGTTGGTGTTCCGCGGTATTTACGCATTTCTTCGGCATTTAAATCGCACACATAAGCGTGTCCGTTTTTAATTAATTGTACTGCCCATTCAAAAAGTTGATCGAAATAATCGGAAGCATAAAACATTCTATCTTCCCATTCGGCACCCAACCATTTAACATCTTCAATAATTGAATCTACATATTCTGTGTCTTCTTTTACGGGGTTTGTATCATCAAATCTTAAATTGAATTTTCCACCGAATTCTTTGGCAATTCCGTAGTTTAATAAAATTGATTTCGCGTGGCCAATATGCAAATAGCCGTTTGGTTCCGGTGGAAATCGTGTATGTATTCTTCCATCGTTTTTATTTTGTGCAATATCATCTTTAATAATTGCACGAATAAAATCTATAGATTCTTTTTTTTCACTATTTAGATTATTGTCATTCATATTTTTGTCATTCATTTTAATTCCGATTTTTTACTTAGAAATTTTTTCCAATCCGATTTCAATTCTTTTTAACACTTCTTCTTTTCCTAAAATATCAAGGATATCAAATAATCCGGGACCTGCTCCGGTACCTGAAACAGCTAATCTGCACGGATGAATAAATTGTCCCATTCCAACTTCCATTTCCTCGGATAATTTATGAAATAGATTATTGAAATCATCTTTTGAAGGGGATTCTAATTCTTTTATTTTTTCATAAATAATTTTTAAATATTCAGGTGATTTTTCTTTCCAACGTTTTTTTATTGTTTTTTCATCATAAGTTGTGGGCCTTTCGTAAAAGTATTCACAGTTTGAAATAAATTCTGCGGGGAAAGATACTCTTTCTTTCATTGATTCAATTATTTTAAGAATCTTTGAATCTGGAATTTTAATTTTACTGAAACGCGAATTAGAAAGTTCAACCTTAAATAAATTTAACAATTCATTGTCCGACTTCATTCTAAGATGTTCAGTGTTTATCCAATTTAATTTTTCAATATTAAACACTGCTCCTGCTTTGTGAACACGTTCTAAGGAAAAACTTTTGATTAGTTCATCCATTGAATAAATTTCTTTATCATCTCCTGCGCTCCACCCAAGCAAAGCTACAAAATTAATCAATGCTTCTTTGAAATATCCTTTGGCTTTGTAATCTTCAACAGCAACATCTCCTTGGCGTTTGCTTAATTTGGATTTATCGGAATTAAGGAGCAAAGGCAAATGAGCAAATTGTGGTAATTCCCATCCTAAGTATTCATAAAGCAAAACATGTTTTGGGGTAGATGATAACCATTCTTCACCACGAATAACATGAGTGATTTTCATTAAATGGTCGTCAACAACATTTGCCATGTGATAGGTAGGAAATCCGTCTGTTTTAATTAAGATTTGATCATCTATTGTTGTGCGGTCAAATTGAACAAGGCCTCTTACGGTATCACTGAAAGCAACTTTAGGTCCTTGTTGCACATTCAAACGAATTACGTAGGGTTCTTTATTATCAAGTTTTTTTTGAATTTCTTCTTTCGAAAGATTTAAGCAATGTTTATCATATTTTGCTTGTGGAAGTTTTTGTTTCTGTTGTTCTTCGCGAAGAGCGGTAAGTCTTTCGGCAGAGCAAAAACAGTGGTATGCTTTACCTTCTTCTACCAATTTCGTTGCATATTTTTTATAAATTTCCAATCTTTTCGATTGCATATAAGGACCGAAATCCCCGCCTTTTTCGGGTCCTTCGTCAAAATCCAAGCCTGACCATTTTAGGGTTTCAATTAAATTTTCAACGGCACCTTCAACGAATCTGTTTCTATCGGTATCTTCAATTCTTAAAATAAATTCCCCCCCTTTATTTTTGGCAAAAAGATAATTGTACAATGCCGTACGCAATCCGCCAACATGTAAATAGCCTGTAGGGCTGGGGGCAAATCTTACTCTTGGAGTTTCATTAATCATTCTCTAACCTGATAATATTAGTAAAATGCAAATATAACACAATTAAAAATTATTTTAAATTAAATAGATTAGAAAGGGAAATGAAGCCCGGTAAAAGAGCTTCATTATTTTAAGTATAATTATTTTAATGTATTTGTGTAA
>CAZCBD010000226.1:252-3468 GCA_964496755.1 uncultured Melioribacteraceae bacterium | reverse complement strand
AATTACAATTTCGGTTCTTTCTTTATCGGAAAGACGAGCTTTATTTTTCAGCAACGCATCTAACAAGCCTTTTACAAGCTCATCATTATTCAAGTTAAGTCCCTGTAATAAAATATTAGCTCCCAAATCATACCCGATTGAATAACTCACATCCTTCAAATCTAAGCTATCGGATTGTTCTTGAGCAAAAAACAATCCGACAGACAAAAATACTTCTACAAATAAAATCAAAATAAATTTGAGAGCTTTCACAATTATTTGCCTACTTTTAATAATTCCACTTCAAAGATCAAAGTTTTGTTAGGCCCAATTGTGGGAGGTGCTTGTTTGCCGTAAGCAAGAGTATCGGGAATGTATAATTCAATTTTCCCACCTTCTTTTATTAATTGTAATCCTTCTGTCCAGCCTTTAATAACACCATTTAAAGTGAATTCTGCAGGTTTTCCTCTATCAGCGGAACTATCAAAAACTTTTCCGTCAATAAATTTACCTGTGTAATTAACAGTAACCATGTCAGTAGCTTTTGGTGTTTTTCCTGTTCCTTCCTTAATTATTTTATATTGCAATCCGCTCGGAGTAACTTTCACACCTTCTTTTTTAGCATTTTCCTTTAAGAATTTTTCACCTTCTTCTTTATTTTTAACTTCGGCTTCAGCATCTCTTTTTCTTTTAGCTTCAATTAATTTTTTTTGGAACTCGGCCATAATCTTTTGAGCATCAGCAGCAGAAATTAAAGCTTCTTTCTCATTAATACCATCGTTAAATCCGGCCAAAAAGGAACCTAAATCTAATTTAATATCTTCACTCTTTAGATTTTTCCCGAAATTATTTCCAATAATATAACTCACCTTTTGGGTTTCATTTTCTAAACTTCTCTTTTCTTTAACTCCACATGCTGCAACAAGTGCAACCAATAATACTACAAACAAATACTTTTTCATTATTACTCCGTTTATTATTTAAAATAAATTTAGCTAATATTTTTCATTTATTAATTTCCGAAAATATTTCTTATAATTATTAATTTCAAACTGTTTATCATAATTTTTCTTTTTAACTCAGGTTTTCTTTTTAATTCAAGGTAAATTAATTTTCATTAAAATAATTTAATCTTTTTTTTGCCTCTTCTTTTGAGAATGTAAAGTAACTTATAATTCCGGTTGTTAAAATCTTACCCTCCGAAGAAAATATTTTCACATCAATCTCCGCAATATTTTTTTTCATTTGCCTAAGAATGGCTTTCAGTTTTATTGGACCTTTATTCATAAAAACCGGTCTTTTATAATTAACTTCAATTTTAGATGTAACACCGGCTGTTTTTAATTTTGCCAAAATATACCAACTTGCTATTTCATCCATCAAAGTAGCTTGAATTCCACCATGCAGAATATTTGTAAAGCCTTGTAGGTGCTCTTTCGGTTTCCAATTGGCAACAACAAACTCTTCATCCTCAAAAAATTCTAATTGCAAACCGTAAGAATTATCCGGAGAACACCCAAAACAAAAATAATTTTTTTGGCCTACATAAGGATTACTAATTTTTTTCATACTTCTCTAACCAATTAAATGATAAGTAACATATAAAAATAATATTTTTTTAATATATTATTAGGTTTAATATTTAAGAGTGAGGCTTAACATGAGTTATCGCGATCAAAAAACATATTTTGAGTTTTTACCAAGGTATATTAACAAGTTTTCAAATGAAGAAAGAATGGATTTTGAAATGCTGTTAAAAAGACACAAAGATGATGAAGATTTAGATAAACTTGCTCTTGGCAGACTAAAGACGATGTATGAAAAATATCATATTAACCGACCAAAAAAAAACTGGGACCATGTATTTAAAAAACCTGAGAATAAAGATTAAGAATTTGTAAAATAGTTTATTGTAAGGAAAATTATGATTCAATGGGATGATTACTGGAAAAACTACTCTCTATCAAAAGCTGAAAAGTGGATGGTAATGGAGAGACATAAAACTTTTGTAAAATACTTAGATATAATTAGCAAGAAAAAAAAAGAAGTAATTGAAATCGGTTGTGGATTTGGGAATAATATTAAAATGTTGAAAAATACACGAACCGATATAATTCCGCATGCTTTGGATTTTAGTGAAATTTCAATCCAAAAAATAAAATCTGAAATTTCAAATGCTTATGTTGTCGATTGCCGGGATACAAAGCTCCCTAACGATAAGTTCGACTTTATTTATAGTTCAGGATTAATGGAACATTTTAAAGATGAAAAACCTTTTTTAAAAGAAATGAAACGAATTCTAAATCCGGATGGTATAATAGCAACATTTATTCCGGCCAGATATTCTTTATGGCAATTATATCAACTTTTGCACTTTGGAAATTGGAAACACGGATACGAAAAATCATATACCGTTTCAAGTTTAGTAAATCTATTTAATGAAGCCGGATACAAAATTTTAGATATTGTAGGAGTCGATCCGTTTAGCATAAACGGTTTTTTAATGAAACTTTTAAACAAAGAAATAAAACCGTTGTTTAATAAGTCATTTATTAGCAGCGGTTATACAGAAATAGGAATTATTGCAAAAAAATAAATAGGATTCTTTTTATGGAAGAAATTAACGGAAAAGATTTTAATTCAAATTTAGTTTACAAACTTACCGGGGTATTTGTATTTTTTGCCTCATTCATAGTTTATTTATTAACCGTTCAACCCTCTGTTTCCTTTTGGGATTGTGGTGAATTTGTTGCAGCGGCAAATCTACTTCAAGTGCCTCACCCTCCGGGCACACCGTTCTTTTTAATATTAGGTAGATTTTTCTCAATGCTTCCTATCGGTGATAATATTGCATTTAGAGTAAATTTAATTTCGGTAATTTCAAGTGCTTTTACGGTTCTATTCCTTTACCTATCGGCCGTAAAATTAATTGAAAATTATAGAGGAAAAATTTACAACAATTTTTTAGAAGCAATTTCAACTTATTTTTCCGCTGCAATCGGGGCCTTATCTTTGGGCTATGCAGAAACATTTTGGTTTAATGCTGTGGAAGCGGAAGTTTATGGACTTGCGCTTTTCTTTGCAACTATTGTTTTCTGGCTAGCCTTGGTTTGGAACGAAAAAGCCGATGAACCCGGTAGCGAAAAGTATCTGCTCCTAATTGCATATTTAATAGGACTTTCTCTTGGTGTGCATTTATTTGCTGTGCTTACTATTGTGCCAATAGTAATGATTGTC
>CAZCBD010000226.1:0-242 GCA_964496755.1 uncultured Melioribacteraceae bacterium | reverse complement strand
CATGTTCAGAAAATATACTACTGTTGAAGAAAACCTATTGTCAACGGCAAAATTGTTTTTGATAAATTCCGGAATTCTTTTATTAATTGCCGTACTTTTGTGGGCAAGACTTACGGATAATCGCCCCCCTTCGCAAAAAGAATTTGAAGCGGTTGACAAACAATTTATGGCTTTTCTTGCATTAGGTTTAGGAGCATTTTTACTTGTAATGCGCAAAAAGATTTTTATCAAAAGTTCATTTT
>CAZCBD010000225.1:0-3490 GCA_964496755.1 uncultured Melioribacteraceae bacterium | reverse complement strand
CATCCGGTTCTTTGTAAATAAGAATCCCAACAGTTTCACTTCCGTTTAATCTTGTTAAACCGTTTCGTTCTTTAAAATTATTTGATACTGTAGCTATGTCTTCCACTTTAATTACATTGCCATTCGGAAGATATTTAACTATTGTATTTTTAATTTCCTTTATTTTATCAAACTCACCAATTACCCTCAAAGAATATTTAAACAAGCCTTTCATTATTTTACCGGAAGTTAGATTCATATTGGCAGCATGTAATGAATTTTGAATATCGGCAAAAGTAAGGTTATAAAGATTCATTCTATCAGGTTGCACCTCCACCAAAATTTCCCGTTCCACACCACCCGTTATAATTGCCTGAGCAACACCATCTATTTGCTCTAATCTTTTTCGGAAAACCACTCGTGCAACTTCTTTTAAATTGGTAAGCTTTTCGATTTCTTCTTTTGGTGAATTATGATTTACAAATCTTATTTTGTAACTGTTTTTGTTTTTCTGTGAAAATGTTAAGGCCATTGTCATTATTGGCGATGAAGAAGGATCTGAACGAATTATAGTGGGCCGTGTTGCGTCATCGGGTAAAGACATGCTGATGTTATCCAATTTTTCACGTAAACTTAATAACGCAACATTCATATCCGTACCCCAAACAAAATCAATCGATATTACCGACACTCCTTCTTTTGATACGGACTTGATATTTTTTACACCGCTTATTGTACCTATTTGCGATTCCAATGGTTCGGTAATTTGCTTTTCAATTTCTTCGGGTGTTGCATTCTGCCAACCGGTTTGTACCATCAAATGCGGTATATTAATATTGGGTAATAGATCGACCCCAAGTTTTGAAAATGCAAATATCCCTAAAATTGCAATGCCTATAAAAAACATTGACACTGTTACCGGTCGCTTTATTGATGTTCCTGATATTGACAATTATCCGCCCTATTAATTGTTTTTAACTTAAACATTCCTTTGTTAAATTAATATTTTTCCTAACGTTTTGCAAATTATGTTAGCTCTTTAATTACGATTTCCAATTTACATTCAGATAGTCGCCGACAACTTATTTATTTTATGGAATACTAGTCGTTCAATAAATTTAGTTAAACGATTTGCTAATATTAATTTCATCTTCTTTATAACCAAAAGAAAACAGAATAATAAAACAAATTATTGTTTTCACGTTTTGCTTTCCTTTTTAATTTAATAAATAATTATTTCTGCAGGAATTTATTTTAAAGTAACCGGTTGGGTAAAATTAAATTTCTGATTATCACCCCTACGCCGTGCTTACTTGATATTACTTCCCCGAAAGCAGATCGGTTAATCTTGCTTATAATAGAATCGCCTTCTTTTGTTATGTTTGATTTATTTGCCAACCAAAATAAAAAAACACATCGCTGTGTAGTCTTTTATTATTCTATAATAATTTCACCTTTAACAATCTGCAAGTAATCTTTATTACTTTTATCAATTGAAATAAAAATATTATTTTTTATTGACGCATTGTTAAGAAGAGAAAAAGAATCTGAGTCTTGCGTAAACTCAAATCTATTTCTTTTAATATCGAATACATCTATCCTATTTTTATAGTTCCACTTTTCTCTCTCTTTAAGAAGTACAAAGAGATAATCTTTAATTAGAAAAGTTTTATTTGCAATCTGCGGTTTATAATTCTTTGATAAATACTGACGAAATTTAAATTTTCTAATTTCAGATTTTGAGTATCCTTCATTATGGAAATTTTTCTTAGTAACTTTATTAATCAGATCTCCATTAAAATTGTAGTTATAAAACACATAATTAAAATTCTCAAATACCCATAGATTGTTATTATCCCTATTTATGCTTTTAAAATACATATTGTAAACACGACTAACTCTTCTAGAAACTATAGTTTTAGAAAATATTTTTTTTCCATTTAGAGTCACTTTATTTAAACTAGTATTGGTTGTATAAATAATTGCATCATCTTCCGTTAAAATAAAATCTTCAATAAAAAAATCTGCCAACCCAATTTTAATTTCCCGCAGAAATTTATGGTTATTATCAAAAATTAGAAATTTATTTTGAGACGGTTCCGCAATAACCAAATAATTATTTTTTGTTAATAGCGCTTTACAATAACTACTTCTGATTTCACCGGGACCATTGCCTTTTTTGCCAACTTTGAATAAAAATCTCAAGTCTAAATCAAATACTTTTATTGAATAATCCCCTTTGTCGAAAAATAGAACTTTATCATTCGAAAACAACACGGATTTTGGATTTAGCAAGTTTATTGAACTATCTACCTTAATTTTTTCAATTATTTTTAATCTTATCTTCTGAACTCCAATATTCGAAGACTTAACAGTATTTTTTTCTGTTCTTTGCGAATCAAACATTTCCATTGAGCTACAAATGCTTTCAAGTTTTTTACTATTAATCTCTCCGAACCAATATTTCTTAATAACACCTTTTTTATTTACATAATAAACAGTTGGGTAAATTAGTGGTTTAATGAACCGGCTATTTTCATTTTTCTTCCAATCAATTGAATACATGTTGCTGTCGGATATTGGGGTTTTGGAATCCGAAAAAATAAGAAACACATTAATCCCTTTTTCAAATTTATTTTTTTTGATTTCCTTCAAACTTTTTTTACAAATTGAACATTTGTTTGATAAAAAAAACAATACAGTGTTATTTGCATCAAATGATATCCTCTTTGAAATATTCCCTTTGTTTAAAGTTAATTCCGAAAGACTTTTTCCAATATATTTTTCTTTTGACAAATTTCGATATTTGCTTTTCAAAAAATTAAATTGAAAAATTATGATTACCACAGATGTGATAATCATAATTAAAACGGCTAATCGAGTTTTACTTTTCATTTACAACATCCATCTACTTGAACTTCACTAGCATCACTATCAGGACTTTCCGACCAAGATATGCAACACCACTCAGGATTATTGCTATCACAAAGAATATCATGTATTGGTATTCCTGGTCCCCAACAATGTTTTTCATGTGCATAAATATTAAGAGAAAATATTAAAACAATTAAAATAACTAGTGAAAGACCTAAAAAAACATCTCCCATTTTTTTGCTTTGTTTTTCATTTGCAAACTCCATTTAATTAAGTTAATAAATCATTCCTGCAGGAATTTATTTTAAAATAACCGGTTGCTATTAGTAGTAAAATTAAATTTCTGATTATCATCCCTATGCCGTACTTGCTTGATATTACTTGCCCGAAACATCCGCATTCATTTTCCAATCCTTTTGCATATCCGTAAATTGACACTGCAAAAAATATTGTAAATAATATCAGCGTAATGCTTTTTATCAGTTGAAGTTTGTATTCCGTAAAGACCGCTATCCCTAATGCTATTTCAAATAACGGAAATATTGTTGCAGTAAATAGTATTAAAGATTCGGGTATTATTCCCAATGCCTTTATACTTTCAATAAACGTTAACGGATCTATTATTTTCATCACCCCG
>CAZCBD010000224.1:0-3574 GCA_964496755.1 uncultured Melioribacteraceae bacterium | reverse complement strand
GGAAAAACTTTTGAAGAAAATGCTTTTATTAAGGCAAAACATATTTATGATAAATATAAAACTCCTGTTATTGCTGATGATTCCGGACTGGAAGTTGAACAATTAGAAAATCAACCGGGAGTGTATTCAGCCCGATATGCAGGAGAGAATTGTAGTTATGATGATAACAATAATAAATTAATTAGAGAACTCGAAAGTTTTAACCAACCACACAAAGCAAGATTTGTGTGTGTTTCTATTTATTTTGACGGAGTTAGAAAAATTATTGAAACAGGTGAATTTGAGGGCGAAATTATTAGTGAGAAACGTGGCACAAACGGTTTTGGTTATGATCCGATTTTTGTGCCGGTTGGAAATGAAAAAACATTAGCCGAAATGACATTGGAAGATAAAAATAAAATTAGTCACAGAGCAATTGCATTTCAGAAATTGAAAGAAAGATTAATTAATGATTTATAAAAAAAGCCCGTAAGGGCTTTTTTTATAAATTGTTTTGTTTCAAAGGTAAATCAAAGCCGAATGTAGAGCCGATACCCAATTTACTTTTTACCCAAATTTCTCCTTTATGCTCTTCAATAATTTTTTTTGCAATCCATAACCCCAAACCAGAGCGGTGTTCTTTACCCGTTGGTTGCGAACTTAGGGTTACACCTTTTGAAAAACATAGTTTTACATCATGCTCGGAAAGCCCTACGCCGGTATCGTTTATTTCAATTGTTATTTTAGTTTCACTAAAATAAGCACGCACTTCTACAATGGTTCCTTCTGGTCCGTATTTAATTGCATTATTAATAAGATTATCAATTACTTCCTTAATTTTTTGTTTATCAAGAACAATTTCAGGTAAAGCTCCCGAAGATCTATTCAATAGTTTTATTCCTTTTTTATTTGCATATGCCTGATTCATTTTTACTACCGAATCAATGATGTTTTTTAATGATGCTTTTTCTAAATCAAGATTGGAATCATTTGATCCCTTAGAAATAACTTCGGTCATTTGACTTGCAATCTTCATAATATTTTCAGTTGAATCAACTAAAGTTTGCATAATTTCTTGCTGTTCGCTGGCGGTTAAATCGTATGATTCCAATAATTCAATTAAGCCTTTAATTGCAGAAGCCGGATTTTTTATATCATGAACCGTAATGGCAAAAAGCTCGTCTTTTTGTTTCTGAAGTTCTTCTAACTCTCTTTTATTGTTTAGCAAGGATTCTTTTTGACTAATTAAATCAGTGTTTGCATTTTCAAGTTCGGAAACATACTTTTTTAAATCGGATATTTTTTCATTAAGAAAAGATTTTTCGTCACCACATTTTTTAAGCCCTGTTTTTGCAGCTTCATAAGTCTCCTTTATCGCTTTTAGTTCGTCTAATAAATTTTTTGCTTCCGAATTTTCATTATTAAATTTATTTTTTCGTGCAAATAGAACAATGATAATTACTAATTGTATTAGAATCAAAAAAATCAATATGTAGAAAAACATATTATCGGAGGTAGCTTTATTTTTCTTGGTAATGTTTTTTGAAACAAAAAATCTAATTTGTAAAGTTTTAGGTAAGGGTTTATTGTTTTTCGAAATAAGTACTTTAAATATGTAATTCCCCGGTTCAAGATTTTTAAACTTAACATTTCCTTTATTTTTATTTACAAAATCGGGTTGAATAATTTTTCCGTTTAAAAAAATATCAAATTTATATTCTTCATTATCACCGGGAGCCAAAAAATAAAATCCGATTTCGTCGTTGCTGTTAATTGATAAATTATTCGGGAGCGGTTGCTTAATTAAATTATTATTAATTCTAATTCCAAGTTGTTGAGAATAATTAAAACTCACTAATGCGAGAATTATCATTATATATTTTGTTAATTTCATTGTTCCTCACAAAAAAAATTAATAATAGTATTATCTTAAGTTACAAATCAATTTTAAATTAAAAAATTATTTTAACTTCAAGTAAGTTTAATATAATTAGTTGCAAAAGAAAAGATAATCAGCTATTTTAAAAAATACTAAAAGACAGCGAAACTTTTATATGCCCACATATACGTATTTTCAATTCATAGTTGAGCCGCTATTCAGACAAACTGAAGCAGAGGCTGTAATTAATTCGGTATTGAATGATAAAGTGATTGCTTCAAAAATTGAAGAATTGAATTTAAGTTATTCTTCTATTGAACGTGATCAACCGATTTTAAAACTAATTTCAGAAACCGATTCGCTTAAAGCAGAAGAATTGCCTAGTGTAAATTTTGACAGAAATAATATTTACAAAATTGAAAGATTTCCGCAACATTTAATGCCGCCGCCAAGTGAATCCATTGTTAAAGCTAAAAATGATGGTATATTGGTTGTTTTCAAGGGTGACTTAAAGTTTTATTCAATTAATTATGACGGTTATTTTGATGTTAAAATAAGTAAAGATAAGATGACCGTTAAAATTGATTTTTATCCGCCGAGAGAAAACGGACGAAAAATCTTAATTAAAGAAGTATTCTCGAAATTACGAGATTTAAAAATCAAAGCGGAAATTCGTACTTCCTACATTGAAGAAATCTTAGATAGAATCGAGGAAAATAAAAAACCGATTTATGATGTAATTGTTGCCGAAGGTAAAAAACCTATTGATGGAAGAGATGCTCAAGTTAAGTTCTACGTAAATATTGATTTGGATTATAGTCCCAAAATAACTGAAGACGGCAGATTAGATTTCCATAATTTAAATTTATTCGAAACAGTTTCTAAAGACCAGCCAATTGCAGAATATTTTCCAAAACAAGATGGCGAAGACGGCACAGATGTTTTTGGAAATATAAAGCAAGCTCAAAAGGCAGTGGATAAAAAATTTCCGGGAGGAAGAAACACCTACGTTTCGCCTACAAATAAAAATCTGATTTTATCAAAAATTGATGGTTGCATAAGTGAATCGAACGGAATAATAAATGTAAGTGATATTTTTATTGCAACCGGAAATATTGATTATTCAACAGGGAATATAAATAGTAAAGGTTCGGTAAAAATTTTGGGAGATGTGAAAAACGGTTTTCGGGTTGATGCGGATGAAAATATTGAAATACGCGGAACAGTTGAAGATGCTGTGGTTTTTGCCGGTGGAAATATTAAATTGGCAAGTGGCTTTGTCGGTTCGGGTAACGGAGTAATTAGGGCAGATAAAAATATCGAAATAAAATTTGTTAGAAACCAAAAAGTTTTTTCGCGGAAAACTATTACAATTACAAATGAAGTTATAGATTCGGAATTATATGCAAAACACAGAATAATTGTTGCCGGCGGAAAAAATATGTCGATCTACGGCGGTTATGCAATTGCGGGAAATTCCATTGAGGTGAATTGTTTGGGTAATGAATATGGGGTTAAAACTACTGTTGAAGCCGGTTATGATTATGATTTATTAAACAGAATCTTAAAATTAAAAGAAGAAATATCCGGATTTGAAAAAGCTTTAGCTTCTATTTCTCAAGCTTTTGACGGGGTTTGCAGATTAGTAATTCTTGCTAATGAACAACGGAATGCGATGAGAGTATTAATTGAGCAAAAAATTTCTTTGAATCTGTT
>CAZCBD010000223.1:0-3608 GCA_964496755.1 uncultured Melioribacteraceae bacterium | reverse complement strand
CAATCGTTCAATATTTGGTTGTGAGAATGTAGAGTTTTTTCTTCTCTTACAAAATTTTTGGATTGTAGTATCTTTGTTTAGTGATTTAACAGTACTATCAATCCATCCAAAACAAAGAGCTTCCTCAACCACATCATTATACATGATTCGTTTTTTACCGGTTTTCTTAACTGGATACTCTAACCAAATTTCATTTTCTGTCTCAAAATTAGTTTCGAGCCACTTTCTCCATTTTTTCCTGTCAGTGAAATATTTGGTCGTGAATTTGTTCATTATATCATTTCATTTTTGAGTTTATACCGGGTCCAGCTGCACATAACGGTGAGCATATTAGGTTTACGTTTGCTTATGTTCATATCATTCAATTTAACTGTCTATTGCCCAACATTGTTAAGCAGTGACATTTTTCATTTCATCAGTCCAATTTTTTATCCATTCTTTTTGCAAGATTATCAATAAAGTCTTTTGTCTTTTTTGACCTATTTTATAACTATTGGATTTCTGCTAATCTGTTTAAACTATTGTTAAATTAATTCTATGTAACTTACTAAAATTCTAATCCCAATTTAAATTCCGCCGAATAATTTTTTGATTCAATAAATTCCGATTGAGAACTATTTCCAAAATCATAATCATAATTAAATTCAACTAAAATTGTATAAGGCAAAATTTCTTTTAATTTAACTCCGATTCCGGAAGATATCCCAATTTGAGTATTATTTAGAATTTGAGTGTTACTTAAATATTTACGAAAAGACACAGGGATAATTTCTAACCTATCTCCCAAATTTATATCTAACCTCGGTCCGATAAACATATACGGATTAGCTATTCCGAAATTCATTTTATAACTTGTTAAAATTTTAATAGTTAAATAGTCAAACCGATTATTGTTATCAATTTCACCGATTTTTATTCCCTGTTCATTAATTTTCATAAAACTATACTTGCAACCTTTTTGTGAATATCCGACTTCTGAAACCAAATCGATATTTTCTGAAATATTTGTGCCTAAATAAAATGAAAAATTATAACCTATTTTAGTATCAGTATCCCATTCATAGTTTACTTTTATAAATTTCAATTTAACGTTTGATAAACTTATACCCGACTTAAATCCGTAAAAATCAATTATCTGTGAATTTGTAATGTTTAAAGAAATAATAAATAGTAAAACACTTATGATTTTTTTCATAACTCCCTCCAAAATTGGTATATAACAAGATAATCACCACCCACAACGGTAGTATAACTTCGAGTAAAGTAACCGCTAAAAATTTATTTGCAGTTAAAAATCTATTAACTAATTTTGTTTCCGAAAGATACAATTATAAAGCTACTTTTCAAAATACAATCTGCCCAAATGCAACAATTGTGGATTATACTTTTAATTTCACAATCTTTCCAATCTTGAGCGCAAGTGCCGTTCGGTAATTTTTAACAACCTTGCCGCAGCACTTTTATTACCTTTTGTTTGTTTTAATGCTTCATCAATTATAGTCTTTTCAAAAGTTTTAACTTTTTCTTCATATGCATCGGAAAGATTAAAGGGATCAAGAAGAGAATTATGAGCATTAGTCTCTGATAAAATAGGCAAATCTTCGGTTGTAATTATTTCATCACGACTAAGTAAAACAGCACGTTCAATCACATTTTCCAGTTCGCGAATATTTCCCGGGAAATTATATTTCATTAAATAATCCAAGGTATCGCGAGAAATTTTTTTTGTTTCAATTTTATTTAAGCTAGAATATTTTTTAACAAAAAAATCAACTAATGCCGGAATATCTTCCTTTCTATGGCGCAAAGGAGGAATTAAAATCGGAATCACGTTCAATCGGTAGAACAAATCCTCCCGAAAATTTCCGCTCGTAATCATTTCTTCTAAATTTCTGTGAGTTGCAGCCAATATTCTTACATCAATTTTTTTTGATTCATTACTTCCTAAGCGTTGAATTTCACTAAATTGAATAGCCCTTAAAAGTTTAACTTGTACATTTAATGGAATATCGCCCACTTCATCAATAAACAAAGTCCCTCCGTTAGCCTCTTCAAATCTACCGATACGAAAATTAACCGCACCGGTAAAAGCTCCTTTTTCGTGACCAAACAATTCGCTTTCCAAAAGATTTTCCGACAAAGCTGCCACATTAACAACAACAAAAGGTTTATCGGAACGGTTACTTGCTAAATGTAATGACTTTGCAATTAATTCTTTACCGGAACCACTTTCACCACGAATTAAAATCGTAGCTTTGCTATTGGCCACTCTGGCAACAGTATTCAGCACTTCTTCCATTTTCTTGCTACGTGAAATTATCGAATCAAAATTTGTTTTATAATTTAATTTTTCCTTACGACTTAATTCTTCTTTCAATTTTTTATTTTCAATTTGAAGTAATTGCTTTTCACAAACTTTTTTGAGTATTGCATCTAATTGATCCAAGTCTATTGGTTTAGATAAATAATCATATGCCCCGGATTTCATTACCTGAACAGCATCTTCAACACTTCCATAGGCAGTAATCATAATTGTATCAATTAACGGATTTATTTTATTCACCTGATTGAGGACCTCTAAACCGGAAATACCCGGCATTCTATAATCCGTGATTACCAAATCAATTAGATTTGATTTTATAATTTTTATTCCGTCTTCTCCATTATTTGCAGTAAAGACTTTAAAGTTTCTTTTTGAAAGATAACTTTTCAAAGAAATCAAAATTGATTCTTCATCATCAATTAATAGAATTGAAAATGTTTTCATCATCTATCCGTTTGTTATTTGAAAAAATTGAGGCAAGGTAATTTTCATAATAGTACCAACGCCTAACTTGCTTTCTGCAGTAATAGAACCGGCATGTTCAAAAATTATTTTTTGAGAAATACTTAATCCGATTCCGCTACCACTAGCCTTTGTTGTAAAATATAAATTAAATATTTTTTTTAATATTTCTTCGGAGATCCCTTTGCCGGTATCTGATATTTCAATTCTAATATTTGCATTTTCATTTACAACTAAAATTTTTACTTCTCCATTTTCTGAAATTGAATCGGCAGCATTTTCCAACAGATTAATTACCACTTGTTTTATTTTGTTCCTGTCCCAAAGTACTTTACCCTTAAATTCCTGTATTAATTCAAATTTAATATTTTTAGCTTTAAAATAATTTTTATATTGGTTATAAATTTCATTAAAAAAAACTTCTGAAGAAAAATTTTCTATCTCAAGAGGAAGAGGTTTTGAAAAGCTCAGAAAATCCGATATGGTTTTATCAATTCTTCTTATTTCTTTAAGTACAACTTCCGTTAACACTCTAAATTCATCTTCATTTTCGGATGGACAAAAATCTTTTGCCAATTGCTGAGCAATTGTGCTAATTGAATTTAAGGGATTTCTAATTTCGTGGGCAACACCTGCAGCCAACTCTGCCATTGCAACTAATTTTTCACTTTGTGCAGCTTTTTGTTCTAGCTGCTTTAATTCGGTCAAATCGCGAATTACAAATATCTTGTACTTTTCATTTTTTTCATTCGAAAAAACATTCTCAGATGCAAAAAGAAATTTTTCTTTATTTCCGATAAGAAAATTAAAAGTTGCTATCGAT
>CAZCBD010000222.1:0-3609 GCA_964496755.1 uncultured Melioribacteraceae bacterium | reverse complement strand
TCTTTTTACTATGGCAATAATTTAGTTCAAAAATATTTTTGATTCATTTTTGCCTTTTAACGCAGAACTCGAAAAGGAGAAAAGTGAAGTTGAAAGCCCTATTCACTATCAAAACTCTCTGAGCGTAGTCGAGCATACTGAGATTAAAAGCATACTGAGCGTAGTCGAAATTATACTGAGCTTGTCGAAGTATGCGGAAGTACTTTCCCATTTCCCCTTCGACTCCACTCAGGGTTCAAAGTTTAGCTGTAGTACGATTATTAAATATTTCAACCGATTGACAAATAAAACTCAGCGAATAAAAGTTAATTCCTTTTTTTTAAAAATATGTTGTTGAACAATTTCCGGATTTGGAGAACCGATTGTTTTTTTCTTCTGTAGTGCAGTTTCAATGCTTAAATAATCAAAAACACTTTCGTCAAAAACCTTGCTAAATGTTCTCAACTCACTCACGGTTAATTCTCCAAGAAGTTTATTTTTATTTTCACAATACTTTACAATTTCACCAATAATTGAGTGAGCTTTTCTGAACGGAATTCCCTTAAGCACCAAATAATCTGCCAAATCAGTTGCCAATATCGAACTTCCGGCTAATTCGGATTTAAATCTATTTTTATTGATTTTTAAAGTGGAAATTAAGCCTGTAAATTGACTCAGAGATTTATCCAATAAATCGGTAGCGAAAATAACGGGTTCTTTATCTTCCTGCATATCACGATTATAGCTTAGCGGCAACCCTTTCATCATTGTTACTACCGAAATATAGAACCCATAAATTTTACCGGTTCTACCTCTAATTAACTCTGCAATATCCGGATTTTTTTTCTGCGGCATAATTGATGAGCCTGTTGAATAAGCATCATCCAAACTAATGAAATTAAATTCGTTCGTATTCCACATAATTATTTCTTCGGCAAGCCTGCTCAAATGCATCATTAAAATTACAGAAGCATTTAAATAATCAATTACGAAATCTCTATTAGAAACAGTATCCAAAGCATTATTAGAAACCTTTCCGAACCCCAATTGACTTGCCGTTTGTTTTCTATCCAAAGGGAGAGTTGAGCCTGCCAAGGCACAACTTCCCAAGGGATTAATATTTATTTGAGGTAAGATATTATTAAATCTTTCCGAATCTCTTTCCAACATTTCATAATAAGCCATTAAATGAAATCCGAAAGAAATTGGTTGTGCCCGCTGCAAATGCGTATAACCAGGCATAATTGTATTCAGATTTTCCTCGGCCAAATTCAAAATCACTTTCTGAAATTTCTGTATTTTATTTTGAACTTGAAATATTAAATCTTTAATCAAAAGAAAAAAACCGGTAAGCACTTGGTCGTTTCTACTTCTGCCGGTGTGAAGTTTTCCTGCAGGTTCACCAATTAATTCAAACAACCTTGCCTCAATAGCAGAGTGAATGTCTTCAAATTCATTTTCATCAGGAACCCAATCGTTTTCAATTAATTCATTTTGAATTATTTCCAAACCTTTTAAAATTTCATTAGCCTCAGCTTCGGAAATAATTTTACAATTTCCAAGCATTGCACAATGAGCTTTACTAACCTCAATATCATATTTTGCCATATTTATATCTATTGGCAAAGAAGTAGTAAACTCTAACGATTCGCTGTTTAACGATTTTGAAAACCTACCACCCCACAACATTTTCCGCCTTTTCCTTTCTTTTTTTCGCCATAATTTGATTTTGCAACCCGTATAATTTTATAAATCCTGCCGCATCTTTATGATTAAATGTATCTGCATCAGTGTATGTAGCCAACTCTTCATCATAAAGTGAATATGGTGAATATCTTGATTTAATTGTTACATTGCCTTTATATATTTCAAGTGTTATTTCACCCGTTACAAATTCTTGAGTTTTTTCTACAAACTGAATCAGAGATTCGAATAAATAACTAAACCACTGACCATCGTAAATTAAATTTGCAATTCTATTAGACACATCTTGCTTATATCGGAAAGTATCTTTGTCTATTACCATTTTTTCCAATTCGAAATGGGCCGTGTGTAAAATTAAAGCTGCCGGAGCTTCATATATTTCCCTGGATTTAATTCCAACAATTCTGTTTTCAACCAAATCAAATCTTCCGATACCATGTGCCGAACCTGCAGTATTTAGTGTTTTAACTAACTCAACACCCGAAATAAATTTATTATTTAATTTAACAGGAATTCCTTTTTCGAAAGTAATAACAAAAGTTTCCGGTTTGTCCGGAGCTTCAGTAGGATTGGTAGTCCATTGAAAAGCATCTTCGGGAACAGAGTTAGATAAATTTTCCAAAACACCACATTCAATTGCAATCCCCCACAAATTTTCATCAATAGAATAAGGTGATTCTTTTGTAACGTTAATCGGGATATTATTTTTAATAGCATAATCGATTTCATCTTCACGACTTCTGAATTCCCAATCTCTAACCGGCGCCATAATTTCGGTTTCGGGAGCTAAAGTTCTTAAGGCAACTTCAAATCGTACTTGGTCATTCCCTTTTCCTGTACAACCATGAGCAATAATATTCGCATTTTCAATTTTTGCAACCTCAACTAATTTTTTAACTAATAGAGGTCGGCCAATTGCTGTAGCCAAGGGATAATTCCCTTCGTAAAGAGCACCTGTTTTTAAGGCTAACCACGCATACTCATTAATAAATTCATCTTTTAAATCAAAGATATAGCTTTTTGATGCACCGGTCAGTTTAGCTTTTTCTTCCAGCCCCTCCAGCTCTTTTCCTTGTCCCAGATCACTGGTTACGGTAATAATTTCGGCATCATATTTATCTTTAAGCCATTTTACCATAACAGATGTATCCAGCCCGCCGGAGTATGCTACAACAATTTTAGTTTTCATTTTCTTATACCTACATATTTTATTTATCTACTATGTTTATTTATTCGGATTCGTACTCATCATTTTAGTAATCATGGTCAGAATTTTTTCAATGTATTTAACACTTGAAGGAATAACCAAAACAGTATCATCGCCACCAACAGTTCCCATAATTTCAATTTTATTTAATCTGTCTATATGGTGTGCAACCCCCTGAGCTCTTCCGGCCAATGTTCTAATCAATACAAGATTTTCATTAGATTCAACACTTAATATTTCAAAGCCTATTAATTTGGCAATCTGATTGCCTGTATCATAACTGTTAATCACGTATCTGATTCCAAGCTCATTAAAAGTTCGAATTACTCCTAAGTCGGCAAAGTCCCTGCTTAAAGTTGCTTGGGTTACATTAATTCCGTAATCCTTTAAGATTCTAATCAATTGTTCCTGATTAGAAATCATTCTTTCATTCAATATTGTTTTTAATAGGTTTTGTCTTTTAAGTTTTGCTGACATAATTTCACCTTTTTTTGTTTAACAAAAATATTTGATTTAGTATTTCACCGCAATATTTTTTGCATATTATTTCATTTTTTATGGCAATATTCGATGTTTTATTCAAAATAATGTATTTAAGTGTATATTTCCAAATTCCACCGTGTATGTTTATTCATTAAACGTTTCTAATAACAAATATTAACACAATATTTTGAATATTTTTTACAGCTGAATCCTTTGCTTTTATAAATTATCAAACT
>CAZCBD010000221.1:0-3614 GCA_964496755.1 uncultured Melioribacteraceae bacterium | reverse complement strand
CTATTCTATTCTATTGGTTTTTCAACTTTTACAAATGCAGATTTTTCGACATGGAAAATATGAGGAGAAAGCTCAAACTAATTCCGTAAAGGGCTTTGAAATTGAACCTCCAAGGGGAATTTTTTATGATAGGAATTTTAATGTTTTGATTAGTAATAAACCATCTTATACTTTTGAAATTATTCCTGCCAAATATAAAAAAGATTTGACCCCGATTTTAGAAAATGTTTTAAATGTTGATTCCGGCTATGTTGAGCGCATTTTAAAAAAGAATAAAAGATTTTCACCTTTTCTTGCAAGAAAAATAAAAAGAAATTTGGATTTTAAAACTATTGCTTGGTTTGAAGAAAATTCCGAAAAATTGCCGGGCGTAAATTATAAGGTAGAGGAACAACGAGATTATTCCTATGGCATAATGGGTTCGCATATTTTTGGGTATCTGAAAGAAGTATCGAAATCGCTTTTAGATAACGATAAATATTATTCGATAGGCGATTATGCCGGTTTTAAAGGGTTAGAAAAAAAATATGAAAGAATTCTTCGTGGTAAAAAAGGCAAGAAGTTTTTAGTAATTGATGCTAAACAAAAAGTAAAAGGGAAATATGAAAATGGTGAGGCAGATATAAAACCTGAAAAGGGAAAGGATATAATTTTAACGATTGACAAAGATTTGCAGGAATATGCGGAAAGTTTATTTGTTGGGAAAACAGGTTCACTAATTGCTATTGAACCTTCTTCGGGTGAAATTTTATCTTACGTTAGTTCTCCAAATTATGACCTTTCAAATTTTGCATCTCTAACATCGGATAGTATTTGGAAACAGCTACAATCAGATCCTAAAAAGCCTTTATTTAACAGGCCGATAATGTCTATAAATCCACCCGGATCAACATTCAAAATGGTTTTGGCAATGGCTGCTTTGGAAGAGGGAATAATAACAGAAAATACTAAGTTTCATTGTGCCGGTGGTTATCAATTTGGAAACAGATTTTTTAAATGCCATGGAGGTGTTCATGGGAAAATTAATGTGATTAAGGCAATTGAAGAATCATGTAATTCTTTTTTCTATCAGTTAATTCTAAAAGTGGGCTTGGAAAAGTGGCACTACTATGCCGATAAATTTGGATTCGGCAAACACACAAATATTGATTTGGATAATGAATATAGGGGTATTTTACCTTCGGCAAAATATTATAATAGAGTTTACGGTAAAAAAAAGTGGACGAAAGGTTTATTGCTTAACCTTTCTATTGGACAGGGTGAATTAAGCGTAACACCTATGCAGCTTGCTAAATATGTTTCGCTTATTGCTAATAATGGGAAATCGTTTCAGCCGCATTTGGCAAAAGGTATTTTGGATATCAAAAATAAAAAAATAATTCCCTTAAATTTTAAACCGATTAATTTAAATATTAAACAACATACATTTGATGTTGTAAAGAAAGGAATGTATAATGTTGTGAACGCTGATGACGGGACAGCTCATTGGTATAAATTAAAAGATATTAAATTTGCAGGAAAAACCGGTACGGCACAAAATCCACACGGCAAGGATCATGCATGGTTTATAGCTTTTGCTCCATATAAAAATCCACAAATTGCTGTTGTTGTTATGGTTGAAAATGTTGGTTTTGGTTCTACTTATGCTGCTCCAATTGCTCGGGACCTAATTAAAAAATACTTAACGAATAGAAAAAACATAACTGCTAAACAATTTTTACAAAGTTTAAAATAATTTTTATACTATTTTACGTAATATTTTATTCTTGAAATAATTCTGGTGTCTTTTGAAAATAAATTACAAAATAAATGATAAAGTTGATTTCTTAATTTTAGTACCACTAATAATTTTAATGGGAATCGGATTACTTGCAATTTACAGTTCAACTTACAATCATCCAACCATGCACAATAAATTTGAAAAGCAATTGTTTTGGTGTGTTATTTCACTTTTCTTATTTTTGATTATATACTTTATTCCCCATAATTTTTTTAGAATAATTTCTTTACCCTCTTATCTCTTTTCTATTTTTCTTTTGCTTCTCGTGCTTGTAATAGGTAGGCAAATAAAAGGTGCGGAAAGTTGGTTGCGAATTGGACCTGTAGGTTTTCAGCCGGCTGAGGTTGCTAAGATTGGGCTGATTCTGTTTTTGTCGCACTATTTAAGTAATATGAAAAAAGACATAAACAATATAAAAGAATTATCCATTGCTTTAGGCATTGGGTTGCTGCCGATTCTTTTAATATTAAAACAACCGGATATGGGTACTGCTATAGTTTTTGGGTGCATTCTGTTGGCTTTGTTGTTTTGGAACGGAATAAGTTTATTTAGTTTGTTTGTTGTGTTATTGCCGGGAATAATGATTTTTGTTTCAATGTTTGGCGGTTATGTTTTTGCAGGGGCAATGATTTTAGTGTTGGTTTTATTGATTTTATTTAAAAGAAATATTTTTATTTCAGCATCTATTTTTGTAGCAAATCTGGCTTCGGGATTTTTCTTTGATTTTGCTTTTAAATTATTAAAGCCGCACCAACAGCAAAGAATTTTATCTTTCCTAAATCCGACGGCTGATCCGTTGGGGTCGGGATATAATATTACCCAAGCACAGGTCGCTATTGGTTCGGGAGGCTTTTGGGGTAAAGGCTTTTTGGCCGGAAATCAAACACAAAATAAATTTATTCCCGAACAATGGACGGATTTTATTTATTGCGTAATAGGTGAAGAATTCGGGTTTATCGGCAGTGTTTTAATTATTGTATTGTTTACAATTATCTTTATTAGATTATTAAAATTAACTTCAATTGCTAAAGATAAATTTAGTAGCTCAATATTAATTGGTGTGCTTACATTAATTTTTGTCCATTTTGCAATTAATATCGGAATGAACCTTGGCATTGCACCCGTAATTGGCTTGCCTTTGCCTTTTTTAAGTTATGGCGGTACTTCTTTGGCGGTAAATACATTGCTTATGGGTATAGTGCTAAATATATATAGAAATAGAAAAATTAGAGCTTAAATTATTTAATCATAAAAATATTAATCTTAAAATAAAGGAATAAAATGAACGCATCGGAAAAATTAAAAAAACGTATGGAAATGGGATTCCATATTTGTGTTGGATTAGATTCCGACATAAATAAAATCCCAAAACATCTTTTAAAATACGAAGATCCTATTTACGAATTTAATAAAGTAATAATTGAAAGTACTAAGGCATCTGCAAATAGCTATAAAATAAATTTAGCTTTTTACGAAAGCAGAGGAATTGAAGGTCTAAAAACACTCGAAAAAACTTTAAAACTTATTCCTGAAGAAATATTGACAATCGGTGATGCAAAAAGAGGAGACATCGGGAATACTTCTAAAATGTATGCCGAATCTATTTTCAATCATTTTAATTTCGATTCAATTACTTTGCACCCGTATATGGGTGAAGATTCAATAGAACCGTTTTTGCAGTTTGAAAATAAATTGAACTTTATTCTTGCTCTTACTTCAAATAAGGGTGCTTTGGATTTTGAAAAATTGAAACTTGAAGACGGTGAGTTTTTATTTCAAAAAGTGATTTCCAAGGTTAATGAATGGAATAAAAATAAAAATTGCAGTTTTTAAC
>CAZCBD010000220.1:0-3649 GCA_964496755.1 uncultured Melioribacteraceae bacterium | reverse complement strand
CTTTAATGCCAGTTGCAATCAGGCCAGTACAGCAAAATGTTTTAATGCTTATGGAAGAAGAAAAAGGATTAGTTCCTTGCGGTATTCCCTATGTTTTTCATAATTTAAGTTCCGTTGACAAAAATGTTATGGGGCCAAAACCCTTTATTAATCTTGGCGGCGAAGTTTTAGTTGATCCTGTTGTTGATGTAAATATTAATGAGAAATCCGTTGAATTAAAATCCGGCAAAAAATTTTCCTACGATAAATTAGTTTTTGCTACAGGCTCAACCCCCGTAGTTCCTACCTTTATTAAAGGATACGATTCCGAAAATGTTTTTTATATTAAGAAAAGCTATAATTACATTTCTGCTTTATACGAAAAATTAAAGGACAAAAAAAATATTGTTGTTGTTGGAGGCGGATTTATTGGAGCCGAAGTAGCCGAGCAACTTGCAGCCGATGGAAACAAAAAAGTAACAATTGTTGAAAGTGAAAGCACCTGTTTTTCAAAAGCATTTTCAGAAGAATTAAGTCAAATTGCTACCGAACAATTAAACAAAGCCGGCGTTAATGTTTTAACTTCTTCTTACGTAAATGAAATTATAAACGAAAGCGGAATTGCAAAAAAAGTTAAATTAAAAAGCGGTGAAGAAATTGATGCCGACGCTATAATATTTTCTATCGGATACAAACCGAATGTGGAATTAGCTAAAAAAGCTAATTTGGAAATAAAACATGGCGCCATAAAAGTTGACGGATATGATAGAACCTCGGCAGACGGCGTTTGTGCCGTTGGCGATTGTTCGCAAACAATCGGTTTTTTAACCGGGCGAACTGATAACATAATGTTAGCTTCTACTGCCACTGCAGAAGCTCGCGTTTTGGGATACAATATTTTCGGAATTAAAATCAAAAAGAATTTTACAGGTACATTAGGAATTTTTTCAACTTCAATTAATGGAATTGCAATGGCTGCTGCCGGCATAAACGAAAGAAATGCCAAAGAAGCTAATGTAGAATTCTTATCTGCAAAATTTTCTGATGTTGACAAGCATCCCGGTACATTACCCGGCACAGAATCTTTGACTGCCAAATTATATTTTTCTCCATCAACAGGAACTGTTCTTGGCGGCGAAGTTTGGGGAGGACATTCTGCCGGAGAATTAATTAATATTATTGGTCTTGCCATTCAAAAAAGTATTACAATTTACGAATTGGTATCCTATCAGATTGGTACACATCCTTTATTAACAAGTGCGCCTACAAAACCGGTTATTATTAAAGCTGCCGAAAACGCCATTCATATGCTGAAAAAATAATTAATTAAAAAGGCAGAATTTTTTAATTCTGCCTTTTCTAAAAATTAAGTGTTAAAATATTTTTAAATTAAATAATTTGTGCTAACTAAAAATTATTTGAAAGCTTTATCGGAAATATCCTTTCGAAAATAGATACCCTCAAAAGATATTTTATCAACAATTTCATAAACTTTATTTTTGCATTCCTTTAAATCATTATTTTCAAGAACATATGAAACACCAAGTACGCGCCCGCCGTTTGTAATTAATTTACCATCGGAAACTTTTGTTCCGGCGTGATAAACAATTACATTCTTATGATTTTTCACTTCATCCAAACCAGATATTTCGAATCCTTTTTCATAAGCTTCCGGATAACCCTTAGAAGCCGCAACCACACAAATAGCCGATCCTCCGTTATATTGAACCGCACTTTCACTAATATTTCCGGTAGCGGCGGAATATAACAATTCAAGAAAATCACCTTTTAGAAGAGGTAAAACAATTTGCGTTTCCGGGTCACCAAATCTGCAATTAAATTCAACTACTTTCGGCCCGCTTTCCGTAATCATCAAACCACAATAAAGACATCCGATAAATGTTGAATGCTCTGCGTTTAATGCATCAATTGTAGGTTGAATAATTTCCTTTTCTATTCTTTTCTTAAGTTCCTCATCTACAATAGGAGCCGGAGCATAAGCTCCCATTCCACCGGTGTTTAAGCCAGTATCACCCTCTCCAATTCTTTTATGATCTTGCGCAACTGGCAAAGAAATAAATTTTCCCCCATCCGTAATTGCAAATAATGAAGCTTCTTCACCAACCATAAATTCTTCAATTACAATATTATTTCCGGCATCTCCAAATTTTCTATCCGTAAAAATAATTTTCAAGGCATCTAAAGCTTCCTCTAAACTGTTGCAAATTAAAACTCCTTTTCCGGCAGCTAAACCGGAGGCTTTAATAACCAAAGGAAATTTTGAGTTTGAAATATAATCTTTAGCTTCATTATATTCCTTTTCATTGAATACCTTAAATTCAGCTGTTGGTATTCCATATTTCCGCATTAAATCTTTTGAAAATGATTTATCGCCTTCAATTCTTGCAGCTTTTTTTGAGGGTCCGAAAACAGTAACTCTATTTTCTCTTAAATAATCCGCCAGACCATTTACCAAAGGTTGTTCGGGACCGATAATTACAAAATTAATATTTTGTTTTTCACAAAAAGATAGAATTTCATCGTTATCTCGCAACACAATATTTTCACCCAATTCGGAAGTAGCCGGATTTCCGGGAGAAATAAATAATTTATTTAATACTTTACTTTCTTTAATTTTCAAAGCAATAGCATGTTCACGCCCGCCGCTACCAATCAAAAGTACATTCATATTACATCTTCCTTAATAAAAAATTGAAATTCTTTAGTTAAAATTTCGGTAAGATTTTTTCTATTCAATCCTTGAATAAATTCTAAATTCGGTTTAGGCAAATTATTTTCTTTAAATAGAAGATAAGCCTTTAAAATAGTTTCCTTTATTTTTTCAATATTGTCGGGTGGAACAATAAAAGAAGCAGCATATTCTTCGGCAGCTATTTGGGCGGCACCTTCGGGCACACAAGCAATTATAGGCTTTTTTGTTCCAAAATATTCATACAATTTGCCACCGGAAACCGTGTAAGATTCTTTTATATTATCAACCATCATCCATAATATATCACTATTAAAAATTTCAACAAGTGAATCCTTATGATCTAAAGCTCCGCGATCAAATACATATTTTTGTAAATTTAATTTTTTAACAATTTTTCTATTTGCTGTTCTTAGTGCACCAAGAAAATGAAGTTCAATATCCGCGGCAATATCCGGTCTTTCTATAGTTAATTTTTTAAAAGCTTCCAAAAAATATTTGGGTGAAATTAATTCATTAAATATTCCGGAATAAGTAATTTTCATTTTGTTATTTTGCCTCGGGATTATAGGCAAATTATTAAAATCCTCATCATCATATCCATTTGGTATAATTAAAATATCGTCGAAAGTAAAAAAAGGATAATCGGTTAAAAGTTTTTCTTTTATTTTTCTGTTTGCAACAATAACCTTGTCGGTAATTCTCAAGGAATTATCTTCAAGTTTTTTGTTTTTAATTTTGTGATAAGGGGAAAGATTTTTCTTTGTTTCTTTTTGCTGCCAAAGGTTGCGATAATCTACAAACAAAGGAATATTAAACTCCCTTTTTAAACGTGCACCTAAAACTATTGATGAAAACGGTGGTGCCGAAACATAAATTACATCGAAATGATTTTCGGTTAAAAGTTTTTTTGCGGAATTATATGCTTTGTTTGTCCAAAATATTTTATTATCCGGAATA
>CAZCBD010000219.1:0-3652 GCA_964496755.1 uncultured Melioribacteraceae bacterium | reverse complement strand
TGTCGTCCTTTTTTTTGTGGTAAAAATCCTTCGAATATAAATGAATCTGTTGGAAGTCCGCCAATACTTAATGCCGCAATTGCAGCATTTGCACCGGGGACAGTAATCACTTCAATGTTTTTTTCGATGGCTGCAGAAACCAACCTGATTCCGGGATCGGAAATGCAAGGTGTTCCGGCATCGGAAACTAAAGCGCAACTTTCTCCGTTTAAAATTCTTTCTAATACAATGCTGATTTTCTTTTGCTCGGATTGGGCGTTGAAAGATAATAAATTGTTTTTTATTTCAAAATAATTCAACAATTTACTTGTTTGTCGGGTATCTTCGCATGCAATAAAATCAACGATTTTCAGTACTTCTACCGCACGAAAGGTCATGTCTTTCATATTACCGATTGGAGTTGCTACAATGTATAATTTTGAATTTTTCATAAGCCAAATATAAAACAAAAAAAGTAAAGTATAAGGTTTCTACTTAAAACATTTAAAACGAAAACGGCTCCTGATGGAGCCGAGTCGTGTAAGTAGTTTGGAAATTATCCTTGATTATTTAACATACGAAGATAAAATATTTTCAATAATATTTAAACCTTCATCTAATTCTTCTTCTTTAATGTCTAATACGGTTCTGAAACGAATAGAATTTGTTCCGCAACTTAGAAGCAGTAATTTATTTTCAAAACAATCTTTTACTAATTTATCTCTTATTTCTGAAGTAGGCATATCAAAAGCACACATTAGCCCTACACCACGAGCTTGAGAAATCAGTTGAGGATATTTTTCTTGCATTGCTTTAACTCGCGATAAAAGTATGTCGCCAATATTTTTTGCGTTTTCAACCAAGTTTTCTTCTTCAATAATTTTCAAATACTGTGAAGAACGAACCATGTCGGTTAAATTGCCTCCCCAAGTTGAATTAATTCTACTGGATTTTTTAAATACGTGATCTTCAATATCATCAATTCTATCGGAAACCATTATTCCGCAAACTTGTGCTTTTTTTCCGAAAGAAATAATATCGGGTTTAACATCAAAATTTTGATGTGCCCACCATTTACCGGTTAATCCCATACCCGATTGAACTTCGTCAAACATTAAAAGAATTTCATTTTCATCAGAGATCTTTCTTAATTCTTGCAGAAACTCTTTTCTAAAAATATTTTCACCACCTTCGGCTTGAATAGGCTCGATAATAATTACAGCAATGTCATCTTTATTTTTTTCAATTGCCGATTTTATTTCGGAGATTGCTTGTTGTTCGGATTCAATAATTTTATCAATATTTTGTTCCAACGGCCATATTACTTTTGGATTTGTTACTCGAGGCCAGTCAAACTTAGGGAAAAGTGCAACTTTATTCGGGTCGGTGTTTGTTAAGGACATTGTGTAGCCGGTTCTTCCATGAAAAGCTTGCTTAAAATGCAATGCTTGCTTACCTTTTTCTTCTTTGTATCCTTTCAAAAAGTTTTTTCTGACTTTCCAATCGAAAGCAACTTTTAAACCGTTTTCAACTGCAAGAGCTCCACCGCTTACAAAAAATAAATATTTCATATAATCAGGCATTGCTATTTTTTCAAACGTATTTACAAACTCAGCCATTTCAGTTGTGTAAACATCCGAATTGGATGGTTTGCATTTTGCAACTTTTAATAATGTTTGTGAAAATTTTTCATCATTCATTTTAGGATGATTAAACCCTATCGGTGCAGAAGCAAAGAATGAAAAGAAATCTAAATAATAACTATTCGATTTTGAATCGTATAATCTTACGCCTTTGCTTTTTTCTAAATCCAATACCAGATCCATTCCGTCAACAAGCATGGTGTGGCCTAAAACTTCATGTACTTTTTCAGGTAGAATGTTACTGCTTGAAACCATCTTTTTTCTCCAATTTTTTCATAACTCGTATATTATTTTTTCATATCTTTAAACATTATTCACAAATTATTAATTCTACAGAACTAATTCAAATTTATGCAAATTGCCGGAAGCACTGTAAATAAAGGATAAAATTAGGCTCAGACTTAAATTTGCTTTCCATATTTAGAGTTAAGTCCACAAAAGCGTAAATTATTTATGCAAAATACATTTTTAGCTTAACTTAATAAGTATTGTGAAGTATTAAAAAAAAGTTAATTATTTATGAATATTTCAAAAAAAACAGAAAAAACTTATTTAACAGCCCTTTTTAAAGAGGCTGACTTAAAACTTTTAATTCTATTTTTATCGATACCGATAATTACTACTACCTCGTATTATTTAAACTTAAACAATTATTATAATTTTTTTCATGATACTACTTATAGTTACGAAGAAAAATTATTGTTTAATAGCATTCTTACGTACGGAGTTGACATTTTTTTATATTTTATAATTCCTGCATTAATAATCAGAATAGTTTTCAAAAAAAAATTATCTCTGTTTGGATTTCAAGTTGGCGATAAAAAATGCGGTTTAATTTTTTCTTTGCTTGCTATTGTTGCGATGGCAATTCCAATATTAATTTTTGCTAACCAAAGAGATTTTCAAAATTACTATCCTCAAATTGAAATTGTTTATAAAGATCTACTTTATTTTTTTATATATTTTTTTGCCTTACTACTTTATGTTTTTTCGTGGGAATTTTTATGGCGAGGTTATTTTCTTTTTGGTTTGGAAAAGAAGTTTGGAGTTTATGCAATTTTCATACAACTAATTCCATTCGTACTTATGCACAACGGAAAACCCTTTGCCGAAACAGTGGGGGCAATTATCGGAGGTATCGTATTAGCTGTTGTAGCTATACGAACAAGATCTGTTTTTTATGGTGTGATTATTCATTTCATAATTATTTATTTGATGGATATTTTTGCATTGTTTAATAAGTAGATAATATCTTTATTTACTATTGTTAATAAAATTATTTGAAAATTGGAGAAATAAAATGCGTTTTTGTTTGAATGTTGATCACATTGCTACACTTAGAAACTCTCGTGGAGAAAATCAACCCGATCCTGTAACCTTTGCTTTAATGGCTGAACAATTCGGGGTTGACGGAATTGTTGTTCACTTGCGCGAAGACAGAAGGCACATAAAGGAAAGAGACGTAAGGTTGCTTCGCGAAATGATTAAAACCAAACTTGATTTGGAAATGGCTGCAGTTGATGAAATTATCGATATCGCTTGCGACGTTAAACCCGATCTTGCTACAATTGTACCTGAAAAAAGACAGGAACTTACCACAGAAGGTGGTTTGAATGTAATTGATAATCTTGAAAAATTAAATACTGCGATTCGTCGTTTACATGAGGCAGGTATTTTGGTTTCGCTTTTTGTTGAACCGGATCTAAATCAGATTGATGCAGCAGCAGAAATTAATGCTGATATTATTGAAATTCACACAGGCGTTTATGCTAATTCAAAAACCGAAGAAGATGCATTTGATGAATTGGAAAAAATCCGACAAGCGGCAATTCATGCAAAAAAATTAGGACTGGGAGTTAATGCCGGTCATGGACTGGATTATTTTAATCTTAAAGAATTTTCGGAAATTGATTATATCGATGAAATTAGTATTGGTCATGCTGTTATTGCCAGATCGGTTTTCGTAGGCTTGGAGCAAGCAATAGCAGATATTATAAATTTAATTTAACTTTTTTAGGAGAGACTCGGGA
>CAZCBD010000218.1:0-3652 GCA_964496755.1 uncultured Melioribacteraceae bacterium | reverse complement strand
AAAATGCTTTTATTAACTTTGCTCTTGTTTCAGCCGGATCAATCACCTCTTCAATATATCCCTTTTCATCTGCAAAGTAAGGATTTGCAATTTCATCACGATATTTTTTTGCTACTTCTTTTTTGAATTTTTCCGGTTCCTCGGCAGCTTCCAATTCTTTTTTGTAAAGAATTTTAACGGCGCCTTCGGGACCCATTACGGCAATTTCGGCCGTAGGCCAAGCAAAACTAAAATCGCATCCGATATTATTTGAATTCATAACAATGTATGCACCGCCATAAGCTTTTCTTAAAATTACGGTTATTTTTGGAACCGTAGCTTCACAAAATGCAAATAATAATTTCGCTCCGTGTTTAATTACTCCATTATGTTCCTGATTTGTGCCGGGCAAAAATCCCGGTACATCTTCAAAAACTAAAATCGGAATGTTAAAAGAATCGCAGAACCTTACAAACCTTGAGCCTTTCATTGAAGCCCCAATGTCTAAAACGCCTGCTAAAACTTTTGGTTGGTTTGCAATTATTCCAATCACCTTTCCACTTAATCTTGCAAAACCGATTACAATATTCGGGGCATATAATTCCGATACCTCAAAAAAACTTTCTTTATCCACTACCAAATTAATTATCTCTTTAACATCATACGGCCTATTAGAATCATCAGGTACAATGTCTCGAAGTTTTCCCTGAAGCAAAGCGACCGAATTATCCGGTTCAATTGCCGGAGGATTGTTTAAATTATTTGATGGCAAATACGAAAGAAATTTCCTAACCCCGCGCAATGTATTTTCATCATCATCGTAAATAAAGTTTGCAACCCCGCTTTTTTCGGCATGCATTTCCGCCCCGCCTAATTCCTCAAAAGTTACATCTTCGTTTAGCACTTCTTTAACAACATTAGGGCCGGTTAAAAACATGTAGCTTGTATTATTCGTCATAAAAACAAAGTCGGTTAACGCAGGCGAATAAACCGCTCCACCGGCTGCCGGTCCCATTACAACAGAAATTTGCGGAATAACTCCCGATGCTTGAACGTTTCTGTAAAAAATATCCGCATAGCCGGCAAGACTAGCCACACCTTCTTGAATTCTTGCTCCCCCCGAATCAATAAGTCCAATAATCGGGGCACCTAATTTCAAAGCCATATCCTGAACTTTAGCAATCTTGGCGGCATGCACTGCTCCAAGCGATCCTCCCATAATCGAGAAATCTTGCGCATACACAAATACCGTTCTTTTTTTTATTTTTCCAAAACCTGTTATTACCGCATCTCCGGGAGCTTCATTTTTTTTGGTAAACGACCCTCCAAGATTGGCGGGTAAATTACAGCTGTCAATTTCTTCAAAAGTTTCATAATCTAATAAAATATCTATTCGTTCTCTGGCACTTAATTTTCCCTTTTTGTGCTGCTTAATTTTTGCGGTTTCTGAAATGTTGTTTAATTTTTCTTTTCTTTTTCTAAACGAGTTGAATTTTTTTCCTTCCCAATCCATAAATCTCTACAATTTTATTTTTGATTTTTATAAATATAATAAAATAGGATATTATTTCAATGTATAGATAATTATCTCGCAATTAGAATAAATAAAGTTTATTGTTGATTTGAAAGAAGATTTTTAGTCATATTCAATAGCAGAATTAAATTATTTCGGTAAGCAAATCTCTTCCGAAAAAAGAAAAGAAATAAAAAAAGGCTATCTTTTCAGATAGCCTTTGTGGAGCTAAGCGGGTTCGAACCGCTGACCTTTTGACTGCCAGTCAAACGCTCTCCCAACTGAGCTATAGCCCCAAATTGGAAGATCAAAATTAAGAAAGAAAAATATATTTGTCAATTAGCCCTGAATTTTATCTTTATTTTTTTTTGTGTAAGTTGCATAAATAATTAAAAGTTAAGTTTGTAGATTAAATTGTAAATGAAAATAATTTTTGTTTTAAGTTTGGTATTTTTGATACTATCGATTTATTCATGCGATGACACAATTCTGGAAATAGAAAAAATAAAATTTCCCGAAACAAATGTAAGTTATCAAAAACAGGTGCAACCGGTGCTAAATGCAAAATGCGCAACAGTGGGTTGCCATGATGATGCCAATGCATCGGGCGGATTAATACTTACCGACTATTTTTCAACCGTACGCCCCGGAATAGTAGATAAAGGTTCACCTGAAACAAGCAGGCTTGTTTGGAGAATTGACGGCACCAGCCCAAAACCAATGCCGCCATTTGGTAGTCGCACCCCTCCTTTAACCAAAGAGCAGGTAAAAGGAATTATCACTTGGATTAGAGAAGGAGCTAGAAATAATTAAATTTAATTTTCCCGATAGCGGTATTTATATTTTGGAAATCTTTTCGCCTATCAATTTTTTTATTAAACACAAAAAATTCCAATCGATAAAATTTAAGAAAGGATTTTATTACTATGTTGGTACTGCTCAAAAAAATTTGAAAGCACGAATTAAAAGACATTTGCTAAAAAATAAAACTTTGCATTGGCACATAGATTATTTAACTACTTTACAACATACGGAAATAAAGAACATTTATGTAAGCGAAAATAAAAATAAAACATACGAATGTTTAACAATTAAAACTTTACTAAATATTTTGAATCATCCGGAATCGGTTCCCAATTTTGGTAATAGCGATTGTTCAAACTGTAAATCTCATTTATTGTATTCTAAAAAAAATATAGGCAAAAATATTATAGATATTTTTGATTTTAAAAAACTATTTTTCTAAAGCTTAAAATATTCAGACTAATAGCTGTAAGTTAATATTTAAGTGAAGTTGCATTTATCTAATATTAGTAATAATTTCAATGGTTAAAAAAAAAATTTCATAAACAGTTACGGTTCAGGAGGACAATTTTGAATCTTTTCAAAAAATGTTACGATTTTACGAGAGCTGATGACATTAAAGCAATGGGTTATTATCCATATTTCAGGCCAATTCAAGAGAATGAAGGACCTGTTGTTAAAATCGAAGGCAAAGAAGTAATAATGGCAGGTTCAAACAATTACTTGGGATTGACAAGTCATCCGAAAGTAAAAGAAGCTGCAATCAGAGCAATTGAAAAGTACGGAACGGGATGTTCCGGCTCAAGGTATTTAACAGGAACTATTGATTTACATGTAGAGTTCGAAGAAAAATTAGCAAAATTTTTAGGTAAAGAAGCCGTATTAATGTATAGCACCGGGTTTCAAACAGCTCAGGGTGTTATTCCAACATTAGTACACAAAGGTGAATATGTTATTTCAGATAAAGATAACCATGCATCTATAGTTGCCGGTACTCTTGTTGCCCGAGGAGGGTTAACTGAAATATTACGCTACAAGCATAGCGATATGAATGACCTTGAAAGAGTTCTTTCGAAACTGCCCAAAGAAGCCAATAAATTAATAGTGAGCGACGGTGTGTTCAGCACCGGCGGTGAAATTGTAGATCTGCCATCATTAAACAAATTAGCAAAAGAATACAATGCAAGAATTTTATTGGATGATGCACATTCAATCGGAGTAATTGGAAAAGGTGGACGTGGCACCGCCAGTGAATTTGATTTGGTAAACGAAGTTGATCTTACGATGGGTACTTTCAGTAAAACATTTTCCTCGCTTGGTGGCTTTGTTGCCGGTGATGCTAAAGTTATTGACTTC
>CAZCBD010000217.1:0-3739 GCA_964496755.1 uncultured Melioribacteraceae bacterium | reverse complement strand
TGGGGAGGCATTTAATGAGGATGCATATGGAATTGATGAATGCTTCCCGACCGTTTCTCCGGCGGAAATCCGAATTGCCGAAAAAAAAATAATTTTTCCCGATCATGGGGAAGTATGGTCTCATCCTGCTGAGTATAAATTGGGCAATAATGAAATTGAGTTAACCTCAAAAGGAATTAATTGGAATTATGTTTTCACTAAAAAAATCATTTTGAACTCAAATAATTTAACTATAAAATATTATCTATCGAATAATGAATCCGTCGATTTTAAATATATATGGTCAATGCATCCTTTATTTAAAATTGAAAGGGGAATGAGAATTAAATTGCCGAATGAAGTTAAAAAAGTAAAACTTTATTGGAGTAAAGATAGACTTTTACAAAATAACAAATATTTTAATTGGCCTTTGGCAAAACTGAATTTGGATTTATCGGAAATTAGAACAGATTTGGACAATAAAGCTTATAAATTATTTTCTCCAAAACTATCTATTGGAGAGGTGCAGTTAATTTATAGATCTACTCAAGAAAAAGTCACAATGAAATTTAATGCCGGCCTAAATCCATATTTAGGTTTATGGTTATGCTACGGTGGGTGGCCGTTTTCAGGTAGAAAAGATTTTACAATTGCTTTAGAACCCTGTAATACAAATTGTGATTCCTTGGCCGAAGCGATTGAGAAAAATACATGTGGTGTGATAAAACCAACTTCTCAAATTGAGTGGGAAGTAAAAATTTTTTTCGAAAATTAAATAAGGTGTAAAATGTCCTTTTCGCAATTAGATTACATTGTTTTTTTTGTTTACATAGCATTAATAATTTTTCTTGGTATTTTTGTTTCAAAAGAACGAAAAGGACACGAGAAAAATTCCGAGGATTATTTTTTAGCTTCCAAATCGTTGCCTTGGTGGGCTGTTGGTGCTTCAATTATTGCTGCAAATATTTCAGCAGAGCAAGTTATTGGAATGTCGGGTTCCGGTTACGTAATCGGTTTGGCAATTGCTTCATACGAATGGATGGCTGCTTTAACGTTAATAATTGTTGCAAAATATTTTCTTCCGATATTTTTGGAAAAGGAAATTTACACTATGCCACAGTTTTTAGAGCTTCGCTTTGATAAAAGAGTTCGTACTATTTTGGCGCTTTTCTGGCTTATGGTTTATATTTTTGTAAATCTTACGTCAGTTTTATATCTCGGAGCTTTAGCAATAAAAACCATAATGGGGGTTGATCTGTTTACTGCAATATTGGGGTTGGCATTATTTTCAGCTTTATACACAATTTACGGTGGATTAAAAGCAGTTGCGTGGACGGATGTAGTACAAGTAATTGTTTTGGTTGGTGGTGGTTTGTTAACTACTTATTTAGCAGTAAATGCGGTTGCAGATGGAAATGGTTTTATATCCGGACTCACAAAACTAATAAATGTTTTACCCGGAAAATTTGATATGATACTTTCAAGCGAGCACCCGAATTATATTGACCTTCCGGGAATCAGTGTCTTAATTGGCGGTATGTGGATTGCAAATTTATTTTATTGGGGATGTAATCAATATATAACTCAAAGGGCATTAGCGGCAAAAAATATTAGGGAATCACAAAAGGGTTTAGTCTTTGCCGGATATCTGAAAATTTTAATGCCGCTCATTGTTGTAATACCTGGGATAGCTGCATATTATTTGCAAGCTCAAATAACAAAACCGGACGAAGCTTATCCCTGGTTGCTAAATAATTTTGTGCCGGTTGGTTTAAAAGGATTAGCCTTTGCCGCTTTAATTGCGGCAATTGTTTCATCGCTAAGTTCAATGGTAAACAGTACTGCAACAATTTGGTCGATGGATATTTATAAACAAATTATTAATAAAAAGGCTTCGGAAAAAGAATTGGTTAAATGGGGTAGAATAGTTAGCGGATTGGCTTTGCTAATTGCTGTGCTTATTGCACCGCAGTTAGAATCACTTCAACAAGCATTTCAGTATATTCAAGAATTTACAGGATTTGTAAGTCCCGGGATTTTATGCATCTTTATTGCAGGTTTGTTTTGGAAGAAGGCTACTGCCAATGCTGCTCTATGGTCGGCCGGATTGTCCTTAATTTTTTCCGCTTTATTCAAATTTGTTTTGCCATCGGTGGGCTTTTTAGATAGAATGATGATTGTATTTTTTCTGTCGGCAATTGTACTTTTCGTTATTTCAATACACAAAAATAAAGATGACGATTCTAAAGCAATTAAAATTGACAGACAATTATTTTTAACAGGTAAAGTTTTTAACATTGCTGCAACAGGCATAATTATAATATTAACAATACTTTATACATTCTTTTGGTAAAAAATGAAAAATGATTTAAGCAATAAAATTGAAAAGATTAGAAGTAAATACCTTAAATTATTTAAGGTTAAACCAATATTAATTGAATCGCCGGGTAGGGTGAATCTGATTGGTGAACATACAGATTATAACGATGGCTATGTACTGCCGGCAGCAATTGATAAAAAAATAATTCTGGCTATCGAAAAATCCGATGATGATATTTGTACTTTTTATTCGTTTGATTTAGCTGAAAAAATTTCCTTTAAGATTTCGGAAATAGAAAAAAGATCTAAAGAATGGGCTAATTATTTACTTGGGGTGATTGACCAGTTAAAAAAACGAAATAAAAGAATATCGGCTTTTAATTGTGTTTTTGGTGGGAATATTCCCATTGGCTCCGGGTTATCGTCTTCGGCAGCTATTGAAGGAGGATTGATCTTTGCATTAAACTATTTGTTTAAGCTCAAATTAAAACCTATCGAAATGGTAAAAATAGCTCAGGCGGCTGAAAATGAATTTGTTGGTGTTAGATGTGGAATAATGGATCAATACGTGAATATATTCGGATTAAAGAAAAAGGTTATGCAAATAGATTGCAGAGATTTAAGTTATAATTATTTACCGTTTGAAGATGATGCACTGCGTTTTGTTTTATGCAATTCGATGGTAAAACACTCTTTAGCTTCGTCTGAATATAATATTCGCAGGATTCAGTGCGAAGAGGGTATAAATATAATTTCAAGAAAGTTTAAAAAAGTTGAAAGTTTAAGAGATGTTAACATGAAAATGTTGGAATCTTGTGCCGAAAGTATGAACCCGATTATTTTTAAAAGATGCAAATATGTAATTGAAGAAAATCGAAGAGTAAAATTTGCTTGTGACGCATTGAAAAAAAATGATTTCAGATTTTTAGGTAAACTTATGTCTGAATCGCATCAAGGGCTAAATGAATTATACGAGGTTAGTTGTAACGAATTGAATTATTTGGTTGCGGTAGCTGAAAAGTTTGAGGGTGTGTTTGGTAGTAGAATGATGGGCGGTGGCTTTGGAGGTTGTACTATTAATCTCGTTGAAGCGGATTATGTTTCGGAATTCTCCGAAAAAATTGTTTCCGAATTTTTTGGCAAGTTTGATGTTAAGCCGGAAATATATGTGTGTGGAATTGAAAGAGGGACAAATATTATAAATTTATAATTGATGAAATCTGAAAAGAATTTGAAAATTTCATTTTTAAATATTACTCTTAATAATCTGAAAATCGCAATTCACAGCAAAGGTATATTTATGAAAAATGAAATAACAAAATTTATTGTAAGGGCAAAACAGGAACTGTTCAAAAAATACGGTTTAAGAGTGAATACGGAATTGAAAGAAATTAAAACCCGCGAGTTTTCCGAAGGGAATTTGAAATTTATAGATACCTTT
>CAZCBD010000216.1:0-3849 GCA_964496755.1 uncultured Melioribacteraceae bacterium | reverse complement strand
AATAAATTATCCTCAAAAACACAAACGGCAATAGACATAAATCCTCAACTTTAATAAATTGAAAAATAAAAAAAATCCCGACAATTAAATTTAAAAAGTCGGGATTTTAAAAAGTTTATGAAAAATTAATCGTTTGTAGTAGTATATTCGGCAACCACATTTTTTAGCCATTTTAATAAAATCCAAAGTATTAAAGCAACTAAAAGGGCAGCACCAGCATTCATTAAAAAGTAAACCGCTTTGTTTTCAATCGTAATAAACATACCGGAAATAATACCGGAAAGTTTATTACCAATAGCGGTAGCCATAAACCAACCGCCCATCATTAAAGCAGTAATTCTTTTGGGAGCAATTTTAGAAACAAGGGATAATCCCATCGGGCTTAAACATAATTCACCGAATGTTAAAATTCCATACATGGAAATTATCCATAATGCCGAAACCTTTTCCGCACCGTTATCACCGGCTAAAACAGCTCCAACCATAAATATCATTGCTCCGGCAGTAACAAGAACTCCAAGCAAGATTTTTCCCGGGGTAGAAGGCTCTTTCTTTCTCCTTGCCAACCACGAAAATAAGACAACAATCAACGGAGTTAAAATTATAACAAAGCCCGGATTGGCCGATTGAAAGATTTCAGTATTAATTAGAGCTAATTTCTCGCCTTCCTTAGGCCATTGTTCTTTGGGCAAATTCCTCAGATAAGGATGTGGACCTTTATCGATAATCGGATTTCCATTTTCATCTTTAATTGATGCACCATGGCCATCAACTCTTGGTACTTCAATAGGTTCCGAAGTAATTTCCTCGGCAAATCCGAGAGTGCTTAGGGGGCCTTGCACAACGGCCGGCATTTCACGATGTGTGTAATCATTAGCCCAAAGCGTCATTGCCGAACCGTTTTGGTGTAATATCATAAAGAAAACACCGCCGGCAAGAAAAACCGCATATAAAGCACCGAGTCTTCTTTTTTCTTCTTTGTCGCCTTTTTTCCATAAAAGGAAGAAATAAAATATTAAAGGTAAACAAGCAAAAATAAATGCATCTGTAGATTGTGCCAATAACGGATGGCCCAGAATTAGTGTTGGCAAGAACCAACCGATAAGTCCGGCAATTGCGGCCGGAAGAAAAATTATAGTTACAATTTGGCTGATTGAAGTATCTTCCGGTTTTGTCGGAGTAATAAAATCAACTTCCTTAACATGTTTTTGGCCTCTCCAAAACCAGATTAAACCTAAAAACATTCCAACGCCTGCCATAGTAAAAGCAGCACTCCAACCAAAATTGTTTCGCAAAAACGCAGCAAAGAAATTACACACAAAGGCACCGATATTTATGCCCATGTAAAAAATATTAAAACCTCTATCTTTTAATTCTCTGTATTTATCATTGTCATATAATCTTCCCACCAAAGTTGAAATATTTGGTTTGAAAAAACCGTTACCAACAATAATTAATAAAAGCGAGGTATAAAAGGTGGCTTCTCCCGGAATAGCTAAGCCAAGATAACCTAATCCCATTAGCGTACCACCAATAAAAATTGATTTCCTATAACCTAAAAATCGATCGGCAAGAAGGCCACCTAAAAATGGTGTAAGATAAACAAGCGCCAAATACGTACCGTAAATATCCGCCGAATAGCTTCTTGTAAAACCCATGCCGTCCGGAGCAATCATGTAAAGTGTAAATATTCCTAATAGAAGATAAAAACCGAATCTTTCCCATAGTTCAGTAAAAAAAAGAACCGGCAATCCTTTTGGATGTTTTTTAAACATACTTTTCCCCGTTTTTTTGCTTAAAATGAATAATGCCATGCAAAATAAATAAAAGGTCTTAAAATTAAAAATTGAAATTAAAAAAAATTTTTTTTGCTTAAATATTTAAGAAAATACTTGTCAGATTTTTACTATATTTAATACTTATTTGTCAAAGAAAAACCCATTTAATATATTTGGATTATGAAAAAAATTCTTATTAGTATCGCATCAGCTTTAATTTTATTAGCTGTTTTTTTATTTGCATTTGATAATTGGATAATGCCTTGGTATGTAGAATCTCCTGAAATTACGGTTCCGAATGTAATTGGAATGAACAAAGAAGTAGCCGCAAAAACATTGGTGGATGCGGGTTTGTTGCCTGTGGTTGAAGGACCGAAATATGATAACCAAAACCCCAGACCGGAGAATGAAATTATGCTTCAAAATCCAAATCCGGGTGCAGTTGTTAAATTAAATCGTAGAATTTATATTTTTTATAGTGGCGGGGAACCTAAAGTTTTTATGCCAAATTTAGTTGGAAAAACTTTAAGAGATGCTAAGGTTATTTTCCAAAGAAATAATTTAGTGTTGGGTAAAATAAAAAATGTGCGGAATGAAATGCCAGCAAAAACAATTGTTGATCAAGAGTATGAACCGGGTACTTTACTTGAAAAAAACACTACTGTTGATTTAAGTATTAGTATCGGACCAAAATTGGGGCATATCAGAACGCCAGGTTTATTGGGGTTATCTTTAAGACAAACAAGAAAAAAATTGCGTGAAAGCTCTCTCTTTGTTGGAAAAATTAAATATGAAAAGTCACCTAATGCACTTACAAATACTGTGATTGATCAAGAGCCTGTTCCGGGCAAGTTGATTGCTGTTGGAGATAGTGTGAATATTACAATTACGAAAAGATAGGAAATAAAATGAAATTTATTGCTCCATCAATTTTATCGGCGGATTTTAAAAATCTTTCGCAAGATATTAGAAGTATTGAAATGGGTATGGCAGATTGGGTACATTGCGATATTATGGACGGCAGATTTGTGCCGAATATTACTTTTGGTCCAATGGTAGTTAAAGCCGTAAAAGAAATAACTAATTTAACTATTGATTCACATTTAATGATTATTGAGCCGGAAAAATATATAGAGCAATTTGCAAAAGCAGGGTCCGATTTCATTTCCGTTCACCAGGAAGCTACTTCGCATTTACACAGAGCACTTCAGCAAATTAAAGATTGTGGTGCAAAACCTGCCGTAGCCATAAATCCCGCCACATCAATTAATACTCTTGAAGATATCTTCGAAGAGGTTGAAATGATTTTAATTATGTCGGTTAATCCCGGTTTTGGCGGTCAAAAATTTATCCCTAATGCTTTGAATAAAATTAAAGCATTAGATAGTATTAGAAAAAAATATGATTTAAATTTTTTGATTCAAGTTGATGGCGGAGTTACAAAAGAGAATATTAAAACAATTTCCGATGCCGGTTGCGATGTGTTTGTTGCGGGTTCGGCGGTTTTTTCTTCGGATAATATTACTGCTTCGGCCGTGGAATTAAAAAACATTATTAATAAGTAAGTAAAATTAGTGATAGTTCAACATTTAAATATTGCTTCAAAAAATATGTTTGAATATTATTCTCGGAAGTATGAAATTTTAGAGATTTTTTTTGAAAAAAATTTTTCTGCTTTCGAAATTCGCGAAGTTGATTTTTCTGTTGCAAAAAACATTCAACAAAAAATTGATAAAAAAAACAGACACATTTTTTTAGCAAATGAGTATTCCGGAAATTTAACGGATATAATTTTACTTACAAATATTTCAAACTTGAATCAAAAATTTTTCGAAGAATTAAAAAATATAAATACAAGAATTGCATTTGATTTGGAACGTGTATTCAATAATTATTATCATTACGATGATATCAATTTTGAAATCGGCGAACAAATTTTTACTTGTAAAAAATCCTATGTGATGGGAATATTAAATGTAACCCCGGATTCCTTTTCAGATGGTGGCAAGTATTTTGATGCTCATTCTGCTCTTGAAAAGGGCTTACGTTTAATCATTGATGGTGCAGATAT
>CAZCBD010000215.1:0-3876 GCA_964496755.1 uncultured Melioribacteraceae bacterium | reverse complement strand
AAAATATTTTTAATTTCGGTCCATATCTTAATTATTTTTTCTTTTAACTCGCCATTATCATATTCAACAATAGTTTTACCGTTTACAATTGCTTTTGTAAAAGATTCCGAATAAGGTAAATTAGCCAAATGTATTATATTTTCTTGTTGTAAAAAGGATTCGATTTTTGATGTAATGTCAAGGTTTAAATCATACTTATTAATAATACATCCCGCTTTTATGTGAAAAGATTTTACTAATTCATAAATTCTTTTCAAATCGTGCAATCCGGAAAGCGTAGGTTCTGTTACCAGCAAAACAAAATTGGCACCCGAAAGAGAAGATACAACAGGGCAGCCGATTCCCGGCGAGCCGTCTACAATTATGTATTTGCTATTTTCTTCTTTTGCAATATTCTTTGCTTCATTTTTTATTTTAGTTACCAGCTTACCGGAATTATCTGCTGCAATTGCAAGTCGGGCGTGAACCAAAGTATTATTGAATCTGGTTTTTGAAATAAAGTATTTGCCCGATAATGCATCCGTCATTTGGATTGCATCGGTGGGACAAATTTTTTCGCAATATCCGCAACCTTCACAATCAATCGGTTCAATTGTATATCTGTTATTCTTAAATGGAATTGCATCGAAGCGACAAATGTTTTTACACTTACCGCATTTTATACATTTTTCTTGATCAATTTTTGCAAGTAATCCGCTATAAAAATCGGTTGGATTATTAAAATCCGGATTAAGCAATAAATGCATATCGGCTGCATCAACATCACAATCCACAATAACAGCCGTTTCGCCCGCCAAATAGGAAAGGGAAGATGTAATCGATGTTTTTCCGGTTCCGCCTTTGCCCGATATTACCACTAATTCATTCATTCTATTTTTCATTCATTAATTTCAAAATGTATTTTCTAATTTTTTCTAATTCGTTTTTTACTTCGGGAATATTTTCAAATAATAATTTTCCGTTTGAGTAGAGTTCGGCAATTTTTTTGTCGTTCGGAATTTTGGCAATTATATCGATACCGTTGCTTTTACAATAGTTTTCAACATCATTATTTCCTATGCCATATTTGTTGATAACAACTGCAAATTCTTTATCCAATTCTTCCATTGTATCTACTGCTAATTTTAGATCGTGAAAGCCAAAAGGCGTTGGTTCGGTTACCAGAATTATCAGATCAACATTTTTTGTAGTTTCAATTACCGGACACGAGGTACCCGGAGGTGAATCGTAAATATATATTTGGTGATTCTTAAAATTTTCTTTTATAAAATCATTTGTTTGTTTAATTAACGGAACGGCTTGTTCTTCGCCAATAGAAAGTTTTGCTTCTATAAAACTAATTTTTTCGTTTTCAAAATATTTTAGTTCTCCGATTTTTTTTTGACTCATTGGCAGAGCGGAAGTAGGGCATAATTCCGAACAAGCATAGCAACTATGGCACAATTCGGGAAAAACATTTATTGTATTACCAAGTTTTAATATTGCATTAAAATTACATGACTCCTGACAGATATTACACAAGGTACATTTGGATTCGTCCCAAACAGGAATCATCTTGTATTTTTCCTCTTTCATTTTTTCTGTGCCTGAAAAAAATATTTTAGCATTAGGTTCTTCAACATCCAAATCCGTTAGCAAAACAGAAAAATCTTTTGCTAAAAAATTTGCAAGATTTGAGGAAAGAGTTGTTTTTCCTGTTCCGCCTTTCCCACTTGCAACAGCTATTTTCATTTTAATTCCTAATGATGATTATGTCCATGATGATCTTCATCGCACAAATTATTTCCTGATTCCAAATTTTGCGATAAGTATTGATTTACAAGTTTCTCTGGTTCATCGGAACCAACTCCCATAACTACTTCAATGTTGTTTTGTGCAAATAAATCCAAGGCTCTTTGTCCCATTCCGCCGGCTATAATTGTTTCTACTCCCATTTCGGAAAGAAATTTGGGGAAGGTTCCCGGTTCGTGTGCCGGTGGATTTACAAATTCTGAATTAATAATTTTCGAATCCTCGGTCTCAATAATTGCAAATTTTTCGCAATGACCGAAATGTGCACATAATTTTTTATTCTCTGTTGGTATGGCAAAAAGTTTTTTCATTTTTTTATTCCTTTATTTTTTTGATAATAATTCTTCTCTTACAAGTGTGTTTCCGCAGTTTGGACATTTAATGGTAGTACATTTTATTCCTTTTTGGTGTGGTAGCTTAGTTCCGCATTTTGCACAAACACAGAAACCACCCTTACCAAATCCACCACCATTGTTTCGTCCTTTTCCGGGGCTTGAGTTTTGATTATTCATCTTAATACCTTTAATTTTTTCTGCAACATTTTCCGTGTCCGTAATGTTTTGCAAAATTTTTTAAATTATCAGAATTACACTGCGGACAATATTTGATAATTTTATTGATTTTTATATTTGATTTGAAACCGCAATCCAAGCAGTGAATAACATTGTTACTAAAATGAATATTGCCTCCTTCAATTATCAAAGCTGAACCTTCAATCAAAAAAGTGGAAATTTTTTTTCGTGCTTTTTCAATTAATCGTGTAAAAGTTGGTCGGGAAATATTCATTTCATCGGATGCTTTATCATGCGGGTAGCCTAAATAATCGGCCAACCGGATTGCTTCATATTCATCCAACGATAGAAATGTTTCATGCAAAGCTTTGCGTGGTACACCAATGGGTTTAAATTCTTTAATTGTCGGTGGAGTATTTACGTTTCTATTTTTTTGTGGTCGCGGCATAATTTCCTTAAATTTTATTCGCAAATATAATGAACATATGTGCATAAAAGCAAAATAAATTATTATATTTGCATTGCTAGCATATTAAAATTGATGTAACAATTTATTGGAGAAGGAGTTAAAAAAATTGAATGATTGATTTAAGAAGAATAAATAGAATAGCATTTATATTATTGATTGGTGTTCTTCTAAATTCAAGTTTAATAAAATCAGTTCATTATTTTTACATTGAGAATTCAGTCAGCGATCATTTTGCTCACAATTTTGTATCGAAGAAAATCGAATTTGTTAAATCGCATAAAAAATGTCCGATCTGCAGTATTGCAATGATTGAATATTTTTTTTCGGGTAGGCAAGCAAATGCTTTTAGAATAAATATATTAACATCAAAATATTTTTTTCCCTATATAAATACTTTTGTTTTACAAACTATAAAAAAACATCACTTGAGGGCACCGCCGGTAATTATTTCAAAACGGTAAAAATACTGAATAATGTATATACCGATATAGATTGTGAATAATTCAACAAAACATGAAAAATAAAGTGGGATAGTGATGAAAAAAAAGAATATCAAGATTTTATTGATGTGTGTTGTAATGCTTTTTAAAATTACATTTGCACAATATACAATTTCCGGAAAAGTGATTGATAAAAATAATGGTAAGCCTTTAGGTTTTGCGAATATATATATACTTAATTTGCAGAAGGGTACGGTATCAAACAAAATGGGAGAATTTGTTTTAACTAAATTACCAAGTACCGAGTTGAAAATTCAATTCACGTATTTGGGATACAAATCGGAAATAAGAACAATTTTGCCGAATGAATCTAAGAAAAGTATAATTGTTAAAATGAAACCGATAGTTTTACAGGCAGAAGAAATTGTTGTTTCCGGAGGTGTTTATTCTTCGCAGCATGATAATGCAATTAAGGTTGAAATGATTAATGCAAATGAAATTTCAAGCAGTGGTACAAATACTTTTGTGGAATCGCTTGCAAAGGTTCCCGGGGTTGACGTAATCAGTAAGGGAGTGGGAGTTGTTAAACCTGTTATTCGCGGATTATCGATGAATAATATTTTAATGTTAAACAATGGTGTGAAATTGGAAAATTTTCAATTTT
>CAZCBD010000214.1:0-3895 GCA_964496755.1 uncultured Melioribacteraceae bacterium | reverse complement strand
GCGCAAATGCCATTGCTACCGGTTTGAAAGTAGCCAGACCGGAACTTTCTGTTTGGGTTGCTACCGGTGATGGCGATTTAATGAGTATTGGTGGCAATCATTTTATCCATACTTGTCGGAAAAATGTTGATATTAAAATCATTTTATTCAATAATAAAATATACGGCTTAACCAAAGGACAATATTCTCCAACTTCCGAGCAAGGTAAAATTACAAAAACTTCCCCTTATGGCAGTGTTGATTATCCTTTTAATCCGGTTAGCTTAGCTGTTGGGGCAAATGCAACGTTTGTGGCAAGATCGATCGATAGAAACCCTAAACATTTAAATGCAATGTTAAAAAGAGCAGCCGCACACAAAGGAACGGCTTTTGTAGAAGTATATCAAAACTGTGTTATTTTTAATAATGGTGCTTATGATGATATTACAATTGCAAAAGACAAGCAAGAAAAAATATTGATGCTGGAACATAATCAACCTATGATTTTCGGTGCAAACAAGGACAAAGGAATTAAGCTTGATGGCCTAAGTCCTGTTGTGGTTGATTTAAATGATGGTAAGCATTCAGTGAACGATTTATTAATTCACGATGAAAAGGATCCTAATCCGGTACGCGCACAAATGTTAGCCCAGTTTTCCGACAGAGAAGATTTACCTACACCGTTTGGTGTTTTTCACGATGTTTTAAAACCGACTTACGATGGTTTGGTACAAGAACAAGTTGATGAAGTTGTAACAAAAAAAGGTAAAGGTACATTAAAAGATCTTCTTCAAAGCGGAAGTACTTGGGAAGTTAAATAAATTTTGGCAGGTTTTACCTGCCTTTTTTTATTAAAACTTTTTTAATTTTGATATTTTTTTTATATTTACTGTCTGTGATTTTTAGCATTTAGAATTCAGGAGAAAACATGGCTAGAAGATGTCAGGTTACAGGTGTTGGAGCAAAAAGCGGAAGTAGCATTTCACATGCTCATAATAAAACTAAAAGAAGATTTTTGCCGAACCTGCAAAAGAAAAGAATTTGGGTTAAAGAACTTAATCGTTTTGTTACAGTTAAGTTGACTACTAGAGCATTGAGAACTATTGCTAAGAATGGTACTTCTGAATTAGCAAAAATGATTAACGATAAAAAAATAAAAGTTAACTAACTTAAATTTTTAATAAAAAAGCTCAACTTTGTTGAGCTTTTTTTGTATCCCTACCTTTTCTACCTCTTTATTTTCGATGTATTCTGTTATTGTACTCATTTTTCATTTTATTTGAAGTTGAATACTTTTTTCGCAATTTATACAATTTTTTTTCTGTTTTTGTGTTTCGTTTATGCAATTCTTTTCTTTTTATTTTATTTTGATTAGTGTTTCCGTTAATTTCTTGAGCTGAATTTCTTTTGATTAGCGGTTTTCTTAGGGTTAAATATTTATTTTTAATTCTTGTTTTAACATTTCCTTTTCTAAAAACATAATTTTTTTTAGAGTGTTTATTGAACATATCGTTTGTAGGCTTGTAAATTCTAATTCTATTATTACCGAATTTTCTAAACCTATTATTTCTAATTGTATTTCTTTTATTTTCCTTGAGTAAAATATTTGTTTTAATTCTACGGCTTATTCTTCTTTCAATAAAATTTCTATCGATACCACCACTGATAATTTTATTATTCTGAAATAAAAATTGGTTCTGTATTTAGTAACTCTGAAAAGTTGCTTATAGTTAGGTCGTTTAATTAAGTATCTATTGATGTTTGTTCCGTAAAACTTATTTATTCTAACAAAACACCATTTCTTATACACCATTCTTGTTCTCACTGAAAATCGAATTCCAAAATTAATATCAAATGATGCATAAGGTGAAAGGGGTGCCCAGCCAATAAAATTATCGGAATATCTCCACTCAACCCAAGCAGGTGCCCATTGAGTATCAGGCAACCAAAGCCAGCCGTAATACTCATCAAAATGCCAACGACCGTAATGATAAACCGCCCACCCGAAAGGTTCGTTCGAATCCCAGAACCAACCTTCATTTGTCCAAAGCCATCGTCCGTTTGTGTAAGGCTTCCAATTAAAAGGAATATGGGTGGGGCGCCAAACAATTAAATCATTTTCTATTTCAATCCATTCTCCGTACGGACTTAAATTCTCGTAAAAAAAATCAATTGAAAAATAATTTTCCTGATAACTTCTATTTAATGCAGGCCAATTGTTTTGGTACTGAGCGTTAATAATATTATCTGTTAAAAAGAGTAATACTGCTAAAATTGAATATATTAACCGTCTCATTTTTTCCTCCGAGTTTTTTAGTACATAGGCCAAATGATATGCCAGTTTTTAATAGTTGTTTTTAAAGTTTTTTCGATATTTTTTCAGATTCTGTATATTTGAGTAAACAATTGAAGTATTAAATTTTTGAATTTTGAGGAAGCAATGGAAGCCAAATTATTGAATTATAAAGAATATTATGTTAAGTATGACCAATCGCAACTTTCCGAGAATGAAAAGAAATGCATCGAAGAAATGTTTCAAGCAGCTAAAATAATCGATAAATTATTTTTGAAGCAAGTTTTTGAACATAATGAAAAATTATTTGAGGAATTGAAAATTGATTTAGAAAAAGAAAAGGTTTTAGAATATTTTAAGATAAATTTCGGACCTTTCGATAGGTTAAATTACAATGAACCTTTTTATAGTAATTATAAAAAACCTGTAGGGGCAAATTTTTATCCCGATAATTTGACGAAAAAAGAATTTGAGGACTTTATTAAAAATAATCCTGAAAAGAGAACTGAGTTTAGTTCTGAATTTACAGTAATTCGAAGAAAGGGAAATAATTTAATTGCAATTCCATATAATGAGTTTTATAAAACCGACTTGGAAAACTTGCGGAATTTACTTTTAAAAGCTGCAAATTATGCTGATAATATATCACTTAAAAAGTATTTAATTTCCAGATCGGAAGCATTACTATCAAATGATTATCTTCAAAGCGAAATGGATTGGATGGATTTGAAAGATAGCAAATTGGAAATAGTAATTGGTCCGTATGAAGTTTATGAAGATGCTCTTTTTAATTACAAAGCGGCGTTTGAATGTTTTATTGCAATTGTGGATGAAAAGGAGAGCGCTAAATTAAAAGTATTTGCTAATTACATAAATGAATTTGAAAATCATTTACCAATTGAAGAAAAATATAAAAATTTTAATAGGGGAAGCGAATCGCCTATTATTGTTGCAAATGAAATCTATTGTGCCGGCGATGCAAAAGCCGGAGTGCAAACATTAGCCTTTAATCTTCCGAATGATGAGCGAGTTAGAAAGGTAAAAGGTTCAAAAAAAGTTTTATTAAAAAACATTCATTTGGCAAAATTTGAATCTTTATTGAAACCAATTTCCGAAAAAGTAATCTCAAATGAACAGATAAATTTAGTTACTTTTGAAGCGTTCTTTAATCATACTTTAATGCATGAAATTTCTCACGGAGTTGGTCCGGGATTTATAAAAGTTGGTAATAAACAAACAGATGTAAAAAAAGAACTACGAGATACTTATTCTACAATCGAAGAGTGTAAGGCTGATGTTTTAGGAATGTACAATAATATTTTGATGATTAGAAAAGGTGTTTATGGAAATGAGTTTGCAAAAAATATTTGGGTAACTTTTCTTGCAGGAATTTTTCGCTCTGTTCGTTTTGGAATAAATGAAGCTCATGGTGCGGCAAATGCAATAATCTTTAATTTTCTTTTTAAATCGGGGGCATATTTTTTTGATAGTCAACAAAAACTAAAAGTTGATTTTGATAAAATATATCTAACGGTAGAAAATCTTGCGCGGGAAATTTTGTTAATTGAGGCAAAAGGCGATTTTAATGGAGCTAGTAATTTGATAGAAAAATATGGTAAAGAG
>CAZCBD010000213.1:0-3959 GCA_964496755.1 uncultured Melioribacteraceae bacterium | reverse complement strand
AAACGATTAATTTCGGATCGGTTATTTGTTTTAATACATCCAATTGCAAAGAAGGTTGAATATTTCCCAATACAACAAACTCATCCTTCTTGGCCTGTTCAGGAATAATCGGATTAAAAGTTTCGAATACATTAAGTTCAGTGAACAAAGTATCCCTAATATTCATATCCTGATGATATTTGCCACCCCAGCGAAAAGTTTTACCTCCCTGAATAATTTGTAAGCCATCGAGATTAATTTTGTGTTGCTTTAATAAATCAATATTCCCCTCTCCAAAATCATCTCCAACTACGCCAATTAAGTCAACTCCTTCAGAAAAATAACTTGCGGCCAAAGATATATAAGTTGATGAACCGCCAAGTGCATTTTCTATTTTATCGGTTGTTGTTTCTACGCTATCTAAGGCTATTGATCCTACTACTAATAAACTCAATTTTACACTCCATTTATTTGTTATAATCAAAATTTATTTTTTCAAAAATTAATGAATTATTCTTACTTGTAAAATAATCCACAATAATATCAATTGATTTGCGTTGCCCCTCCCAAGCAACTACTGCTTTAGCTTCTTCGGGACTCATCCATTTAAAATCCGAATGCTCATTTGAAATTTTAATCTCATCCCGTTCAGAAATCTGGGCAACAAATACAGGCACAAAATTAATTTCATCTAATCTATATAGATAAAAGGGATTAACAAAAGGAATAACAAATAAAGAATGAATCTTAACTCCTATTTCCTCATTAATCTCTCTTCGGGCAGTTTCAAAAGCCTTTTCATTTTCATCAATTGTTCCTGTTACCGGTTGCCAAACTCCGGCGAACATTTCGTCTTCGGCTCTTTTCAACATTAAAAAAAATATATCATTATTAATAAACTTTATAACATGTGATTCAATATAACTTGATTTAATTTTCATTAAAACTCCTAAAAATATGCTTTAGCTTCCGCTCTCATTGTGCTTATAAATTTTGAATCGGAATATTTCCTACCTAAGTAATATATGGAAGTATTCAGATAATCTGTAAGTTTATAATCAAAATTAATTTTTAAAAAATAATTTTTACCGATTTTATTTCCATGAGATAATTCAAACGGCAAATAATTATTGCCACCGTTATTTACTAATTCTTTTCGTTCTATTTTTATTACCAACCTACCCTTTTGATTAAAAATATAATTCAACCTTAAATTTTGTGAGTTTGAATTTATTTTTGTTGCTATTTTCGGAAAAGCATCAATACTTTCAGCAAAAGAAAATCCAAAACCCAATTCAATATTTTTTGCCGGTTTATAAAAAAAGTTTGAAGCAAAAACTGTTGAATTAATCTTTCTGTTTCGATTGGATAATTGATTCGATGTTAAATTATCTTGTTTAATTGTAAGGGTTGTAACATTTGAAATCTCTGGAAGTAGCTTCAACTGAAGTTGAAAATTTTTCTCATTAAAAAAACCTCTTTCAACTGACGCTATAAATTGATTCAATGATTTACGTTCAATAAATCTGAATTTAAAATTAAATTTGCTTTGGTTTCTGAAAAGATAAAAATCATTTTTGAAAATCGTAATTCCCGAAATAGTGGTAGAATCATTCTGAAAGTATTTAAAATTTAACAAATAAATTTTTGACGGAATATTTAATGTTGAATTTTCTTCAATCCGAAAAAAACTTTCATTATAAATATTTTTTAATAATACTGATATTAATTTTTCACCTTGTAGAATTTTCTTAAAATCAAATTTTATACGAAAGCTACTTTTCAGATTAGTAACAGGTAACATTTCGGTAGTCGGATAATTTGTAAGGATATAATCTCCGTCAAAAACAGTGGGTTCAAATTCATTTTCTTCATTTATTCCGTTATTATTCAAATCGCCAAGAAATTTGTAATTACCTCTGCCCTCTTGTACACGAACAAAAATTTTCTCATATCGTGCCGTTTGCTTAGTTGAGGTTTCATAAAAAATATGAGTTTGAATAAATCTCCTGTTAGTATTAAAATTCAAATTACTTCTAACCAAAAAGGAACTGTTGTTAGAGTTATCTCGAAAGTCATCAAAATATTTTTTGGTGCTATAAACAATATTTAAATCAGTGTTAATGTTTTTCCCGCTTCTTAAACTTAATTCAATACTCTCTCCTTTGCTTTCAGCTTCTTTAACAAGCATCCCTCTCAGGGGCCTATAATCAAGACGATAAAAGTATTTTGATGTTAAATTAATTCCATTATAATTAGATAACTGAAAAAATGGTATCACCTCAAAATATTTAAGCGACAAATCACTTAGTGTATCCGAAGAAAACAATTCCTTTTTTTCTAAAAAACCTTTTAACCCAATATTCCAGTTTGTTTTTTTTATTTTTAAAAGTAAATCCTGTTTATTCCAATTAAGCCCCTCGCTTTTTTGATTATTTTTTAATCGATCTATTTTGTATGAAAAAGAAACTGATTTTAAATGTGAGTTCAAACTTAAGCTCAGTCTTTCTGAATTTGCATTTGCAATATTCAGGTTTCCGTATAAAGTTGTAATACTCAATTTTTCGTTAAAATTCCAATCCAACTCTGCCTCACTTAATATTTGCTGCAAGTAATTATTTCTCTGCTCCAAATTATATCCTCGTTGAAATTCGATATCATCAATTCGTTCAATAGGTCTAAAGTTATCATTAAATTTTCTTTGACGTAATTTAAATTCCATTTCGGAATGAAATAAACCGTCTATAGAAATTGGAGTTTTATAGTTAGCAACAAAATTATAGGCATTTGAATTTTCATCGTTTGCTTTTTGTGAAAATAAATTTCTTTTGAAAATACTCTGAGTAAAATCTAATTGTAAATTTAATCCTTTAAGCGGATTAGCAATTAAATAAAAATTAATATTTTGGAGATTTTGCGGCTTAGGTAAAATCTTTATCGGCAAATAATCCCCCTTCCTTTTTCCAACAAAACTAAAATGTCCAATGCTTATTCTTTTATAATCGCCTTTTCTGCTACCAACAAAACTAAAAACGATATTATAAATTGCCGAGTCCTTCGAGGGATTATATTTAAATATGGTTAGCAGTTCATTTGAAATTAAAGTATCGGTTTTTTCATAAGTGCCGTTCCTTTTTCCCGTAGAATCGGGCTCAACCAGTATAACACCACTTACATACGCTATTTCATCACCTGATGTATTTTCCAAAATCATTTTTTCATTTTCCTTCAGGTTACCTAAAAACAAGTTGTTTTTATCGTCACCTTCATTTGCATAATTAAAACCCATTGATAATTTTTTGTTGATAAAATTTTGTTTCAAACTTAAACTAATTAAACTACGTTTATATTGCTGCTTTGAATATTCAAAATCAACACTTATCCTACTGTTAGAAGTAATTAAAACTTTCGGAGTAAAAGTAATTTCACCTGTGGAATAATTTATCGAGTAATCCTTATTTTCTCCTCGTGTTAAAAGCTTTTCATCAACATAAACTTTTTCGCTACCGGCTACAATAATTATATTTTCATTACCATCGCTTCCTTTCAATCTATACGGACCTTGAATACCATTTATTCCCGAAAATTTGTTTGAAAAGAATTCACCCTTTGTATTGGAAATTGAAAAACTCGCTTCTGTATTATTAAAATGAGATTCTCCTTTTAGGCCTTGTACTTTTCGATTTAATTTAAATAAGCTTGAATTATTTAACGTTAAATCATAATCCCCAAAGGTAGCTATAAAATTTTTATGTTTTATTTCAATAAACACTTTACTCAGCTCACTTAAGTACTCAGTATTCCCTTCCGGAACAAAAGGTAAATTTTCATCGGAAAGAACCGCATTAATTTCAATGTCGTTTGAAAGCTTCCCCGATAAGCTTAAATTTAATCCGCTTTCAATTGCAAAATCTCGATTTGTTCCCATAACAACTCCGCGCGTTATGGTACCTGATTTATTTATCAAATTCCCGAATAAT
>CAZCBD010000212.1:0-4051 GCA_964496755.1 uncultured Melioribacteraceae bacterium | reverse complement strand
AAGATTTCTCAAATTTAAATATTCACTTTTCCGATTTAGATGGAAGCAAAACTATTAATAAAGAAAATTTCACTTGTTTTAATGCAGGCGGAATAGATTTAAATGGAAAGAAATTTACAAGAAAAATTAATATTAAGAAGGGTAAAGTAAAACCGTTATGGTTTGGAGTAAAAATTCCCGAAAAAATTGATACCGGTGAATATATTGCAACAATTAAACTTTCTTCGGGTGATGTTTCTGAAAAAGTGTTCTTGAAATTAAAAGTTAAAAATAAAGTTGTTGAAGATTGTGGCGATAGCCAACCGAAAAATTTATCTAGGCTGCGTTGGCTTAATTCAAAAATAGGAACGGAAAAGGATTTTATTGTTAAACCTTTTTTGCCGGTTAAAGTTGAAAATAACAAAATAAAAATTTTAGGGCGAGAAATAGTAATCGATAATTCAGGTTTGCCAAAAAGTATAATTTCCTTTTTTTCACAACAATTAACAAAACTAAATTCTACAGGCGAAAATGTTATTACTTCTCCTATTCAATTTAATATTAAACTTAAAAATAATAAGGTTGAAAAGTTTAATTTTGAAAATTTTAATATCAATCAAACTTATAAAAGCGAAGCTCACTGGTCAACAATCGGAGAAACCGATAAATTTAATTTTGAACTAAAAGGCTCTTTGGAATATGACGGAATGCTTGATTATAAAGTTAAATTTATTGCAAAAAATGATGTGGTGGTTTCAGATATTAATTTAACAATACCGTATTCTAAAAGTGCTGCTGAATATATTTTAGGTTTAGGATTTAAAGGAGGCAAAAGAAAAAAATACATAGATTGGAAATGGAAAATTGAACATAATCAAGAAGGTGCATGGTTAGGTAATGTAAATAAAGGAATGCAATTTGTTTTACGCGATAATAATTATGAACGTCCTTTAAATACAAATTTTTATCTTACAAAACCTTTGAACATGCCTGATTCATGGTGCAATGATTACAATGGTGGAATTAAAATAAGCGAAAATAAAAACTCGGTTCAAGTAAAAAATTATTCCGGTAAAAGAAAAATTCTAAAAGGTGATACATTACATTTTAATATCAGATTTTTAATTACTCCCTTCAAATTAATAAATTTGAAAGAACATTTTAATACACGATTTGTACATAAATATGTGCCTGTTGATTCTGTCAAAAAATGGAAAGGGACGGTAGTAAATGTACATCATGCTAATGAGATTAATCCCTATATAAATTATCCGTTTTATAATATAAAAAAACAAAAGCGCTATATTGAAAAGGCTCATAAAAACGGGATAAAAGTTAAATTATATAATACAATCAGGGAATTATCATACAAAGCTTACGAATTGTTTGCATTAAAAGCCTTGGACTTCGAGATTCTTAACGATGGAAGCGGTGGGGGACATAGTTGGCTGCAAGAACATTTCCGTAACCATTATCATTCGGCTTGGCATGCAACTTCCGTAAACGATGCTGCTGTGCTTGACAAAGGAAATTCTCGTTGGACAAACTATTATATTGAGGGGATCAATTGGTTAGCAAAAAATCAAAAAATTGACGGCTTATATTTAGATGATATTGCTTTTAGCAGAACTACGGTTAAAAGAATTGCGAATGTATTTAGTAAAAATCGTGGAAATTATATTATTGATTTGCATTCAGCTAATCAATTTAATACTAGAGACGGTTTTATTAATAGTGCTTTCTTATATATGGAACATTTTCCGTATATAACAAGACTTTGGTTTGGCGAGTATTTTAAATATGAATTGGATCCGGATTATTGGTTAACGGAGGTTTCGGGGATTCCTTTCGGCTTAACCGGAGAAATGTTGCAAGATGGCGGGCATCCGTATAGAGGAATGGTTTACGGAATTACTACTCGAATCTATCAAAACTATAATCCGAAACCTTTATGGAAATTTTTCGATGATTACCACATTGCTGATACCGAAATGTTCGGTTATTGGGTGCAAGATAGAGCTATTAAACAAAGTAATAAAAAATTAAAAATGACATATTTTAAAAACAAAAATGAAATTTTGATTGCGATTGGTTCTTGGTCAGATAAAAATGAAAAAATATTTTTCGATATTAATTGGAATAAATTGAATTGGAAAAAAAAGAATGTAATAATATTTTCACCAAAAATTAAAGGGTTGCAAAATTTTAGAAAATTTTCATTAGATGACCCTATCACCATTAAAAAGAATAAAGGATTAATATTAATAATTAAAAGAGAAGAAAATGAAAACAATTAAAATTTTAAGATGGACGGCAAGAATACTTGGAGGACTTATTTTAGTTTTAGTTTTATTATTTTTCTTTGGAGAGGGATTACCGGAACTTTCAACTTTAACAGCGCATGAAAGTAGATTGCTGTTTTCCATGCTACTTATGTTGATTGGAACAGCTTTTGCATTTAAATGGGAATTGGTTGGAAGTTTGTTAATAATTTTCGGTTATATTTTATTTGCATTTTTTAATCAGAAATTGTTGCCCGGGCCGGTATTGCCTATCTTTTTGTTTACAGGAATTTTGTTTTTAATCACAGCAGTAAAAACAAAAAAAATGGAGGTATAAATGGAGTTAATTAAATGGGATGAATCTTTATCGGTACAAAATTATACGATTGATAAGCAACACTCAAAATTGGTGTCGTTAATTAATCAATTGCACTCGGCCATGAGTGAAAGAAAGGCATCCGAAGTAATTGACAATGTTTTGGATGAATTAGTGAAATATGTGGATTATCATTTTTCCTATGAAGAAAAATTATTGAAAAAACATAACTATCCGCAATTACCCGAGCAAGAGAAGGAACACAGAGCATTTGTTAAAAAATTGGAACAATTTGTAGATAAACCAAATGCAGGCAAAGCTTTAATTTCTATTCAGGTTATTAGGTTTTTGCAGGAATGGATAGTAAATCATATTAAAGGTATAGACAAAAAATATTCTGATTTTTTAATTTCAAAGGGAGAAAAATAAAAATCCGTTTATTAATGGAGTAATAAAAAATTGTAAAAATATGTTTACAAAAAAAGCCTTCAAAATCTCGAAGGCTTTTTTTGTACACCCGGAAGGATTCGAACCCTCAACCTTCTGATCCGTAGTCAGACGCTCTATCCAATTGAGCCACGGGTGCATATTTTTTTGAAAAACAAATATATTAATTAAGAAATCAAATTTCAAAGTAAAAATAAAATAAGACATTAAAATCTATGCAAATGGAAAATTTATAATATATTTGTGAGGTAAAAATAAAGTGTTTGGATGAATTTTAGAGATATAATAGAAAAAATAGTTAAAACACCACATGGGGGATTCTTTTTTACTCCGCCAATTTATAGAAATGCGAAAAGTTATTATTTTCACGATCCGGAAAAAATCATATCGATTTCTAACCCTATGGATATTGAAAATGCTTTCGATGAAATTGATAAATGCAAAAATGACGGACTTGAAGGATTTGGATTTGTTGCATATGAAACAGGATATGTTTTTGAAAAAAAATTAAATTCTCTTTTAAAAGAAAAATCAGATCTGCCTTTATTGTATTTTTGTTTTTATAAAAAACAAAATATTAAAATATTTGATAGTTCGATATTAAGTATTTTAACAACTGATAATTTAAAGTTTAATATTTCAGACTTTAAATTAAATGTATCTAAAGAAGAATATTGTACTGCAATAGATAAAGTTAAAAATTATATCTCGAAAGGAGATACTTATCAAGTAAATTACACTACAAAAGCGCATTTTGAGTTTTCCGGCTCCTTTGAAAGTTTATTTAAAAGTCTAATCTTTAACCAGTCGGCAGAGTATTTTTCATTTATTAATACAGGCAACAACTTAATATTGTCTGCTTCACCGGAATTGTTTTTCAGAATTGAAAATAATAAAATTATTACAAAACCCATGAAGGGTACAATTAAAAGAGGATTTGATAATAATTCCGATTTAGAAAAAATTGATGAATTAAAGGAAAGCAAAAAAGACCGTGCTGAAAATGTTATGATTGTAGATCTTTTAC
>CAZCBD010000211.1:0-4101 GCA_964496755.1 uncultured Melioribacteraceae bacterium | reverse complement strand
GGTAGTTTTGTTCAAACTAAAAAACTTATGCTATTGAAATAGTGTAAAAATAAATGAGCATAAAAAAGGGATTCGTTTGAATCCCTTTTTTTATAATTGCCTAATATCAAATGACCAATCATATGCGTCGAACTTTTTATTTTTTATCTATTCTTTGAATATAAAAGAGACCATTTCCATTCTTCCTTTGAAAAGAAATAAAAAAAACAGTAGTTTTATTTTAACAAATAAGTCAAATACAAAATCTATTACTTAATTAGTGTTGTTATGCAGAAAAATATTTGTAGCGATAAAACCTTGATTGCTGATTTAATTAATTCGGCAGAAATATGCAGAATTGCCTTTGCTAAAAATAACACACCCTATATGTTACCTTTTTCCTTTGGGTTTGATGGTGAGGCAATTTATCTACACACAGCTTTAGCGGGAAAAAAATATAGTTTCATTGAAGCAAACAAAAATGTTTGTTTTGAGTTTGAACAAAATGTTAAATTGATTAAGAATAATGAATTAGCATGTAAATGGGGTTTTCAATTTGAATCTGTGATAGGTGAAGGGGAAATATCCGAATTGATTACAGAATCGGAAAAAATTAAAGGACTAAATTATATAATGAAACATTATTCGAATAAGGAGTGGGAGTTTTCTGCTAAGTCTTTGCAGAAAGTAAGAATTTTAAAAGTTAAAATTAAAAATGCCACTCTAAAAAAATTGTTGGAAATATAAATTTAAAATGTCAAAATTAATTTCAGATATACAGAATAAATATTTAGATAAATTAAGAAAAAAAGATTCATTATTAACAGAGCTCGAAGTCTTTGCAAAGGCAAACTCAGTGCCCATCATAGATTGGCAAGCGGCCGAATTACTAGAGCAATTAATCTCGATTCATAAACCAAAGCAGGTTCTTGAATTAGGTACGGCAATCGGTTATTCCGGAATCAGAATTGCAAGAAGATTATCTGAAGATGCTGAATTACATACTATTGAGCTAAGCCGGCAGAGTATTAAAATTGCCCGAAAAAATTTTAAGCGTGCCGGAGTTGAAAGTAAGATTAAAATATTTTTTGGCAATGCAGTTAATTTGTTGCCTAAATTTTCAACAAAGTATGATTTTATATTTTTAGATGCTGATAAAAAAGACTATTTAACATTATTTAATATGGCATTAAATTTATTAAAAGAAAACGGAGTTATGGTTATAGATAACTTGTTGTGGCAAGGTTATGCTGCTGCCGATAATTTGTTTATACCTAAGCGATTTAAAAATTCAACAGAAAAAATCAGAGAATTTAATAAGATATTTATGAATACAAAATTGCTTCAAGCAGCCATTTTACCAATTGGCGATGGTTTGGGAATTGGGATAAAGATATAAGAATATCTTATTTATAGAATTATATTTTTTTCTTTAATGTAGCCGTATATTCAGTAGCTACTTGTTTTACGGTTTTGCCGGAGATTAAATTATGAATCCTATCTCGTAAGTCTGCCCATTCTTCGTGCATAGGACAAGGGGCCTCGTCAGAACATTCTTTTAAGCCGGTTACGCATTTTAAATTTATAACAGGACCTTCGATTCGTTCAACAATATCAAGAATAGAACTATTTAATGCAAAATCGGAAATACGGAAGCCGCCACCGCGTCCCTTAAAAGATTCAACATACCCGAATTTAGCCATTTGCTGTAAAATCTTTGCCAAATAGTGTGCGGGTATATCTTCGCTTTTTGCAATTTCAGAAGACATAATTAATTTTTCTTTTGGTTGGCGGGCTAAAAATAGTACTGCTCGTATTGCATATTCACCTGTCTTAGTATAAATCATATTTGTCCTGTTTTATAAATGGAGATATTGTCTTGTTAAAACTAACAAAAAAGGTTTTTAATTTCAATTTGATATTTAATCTGAAAATATTAAAAAACTTAATTTCTTAATTCTTATCTTAACAAAACAAAATTAAATTCAATCACTAAATAAAAAATAAAATATGAGAAAGATTATCACTGTTTTTGGAAGTTCTGTTCCCGTAGAAGGAGAGGTGGAATATAACCTAGGATACCGTTTAGGTAAATTACTAGCTGAAAATAATTTTGATGTTTGTACCGGTGGCTATGAAGGAATTATGAGTGCAGTAGCCAAAGGTGCGGTTGAGGCCGGCGGACAAGCAATTGGAATTACTTGCAGCAAGCAATGGGAAAATAAACCGAATAAATATTTAACCGAACAAATTGATGTTGAAAATATTTTTGAACGGTTAAAATTGCTTTTATATAAAGCCGATGGATTTGTTGTTTTAAATGGTAGTACCGGTACATTACTTGAACTAGCAGCGGTTTGGGAATTATTAAATAAAAAATTGATGCCGCCAAAACCCTTTATAATATTGGGCGATACATGGATGGAACTGTATAAATTAATTAACAAAAGAATGGAATTTGAAAGCCGCGAAAAAGATTTGGCTTATCCGGCACGTAATATTTTTGATTGTGTTGAGTTTTTAACAAAGGTGATTTCCGAATGAAAATTTTAATCTTTAATTGGCAGGATTTGAAAAACCCATTTGCCGGTGGTGCTGAAGTTCATATGCACGAAATATTTAAGCGCATTGTTTTAATGGGACATGAGGTCACGCTTTTTGCTTCGATGTTTGAAGGGGCCCCGGCAATTGAAATTCTTGACGGAATAAAAATTATTAGAGGTGGAAATAGAAATCTTTTTAATTTTTATGTTCCTTTGAAATACAAAAGAGAATTTGCAAAACAAAATTTTGATATCGTGATTGATGATATTAATAAAATTCCATTTTATACTCCAATGTTTGTAAAAAAACCTTTGTTGGCAATAAGTCATCATTTTTTTGGTAAGAGTATTTTTAAAGAAGCAGGCTTTTTTGCCGGTACTTATGTTATTACAGCTGAAAAATTTGTTGATTATATTTATAAAAAAATACCATTCGCGGTGGTTTCGGAAAGTACTTTAAGTGAATTTCGTGAAAGGGGATTTGATGAAAGAAAATTTGAAATTGTTTTAAATGGAATAACAATTGAAAACTTTCCATTTAAAGTACAAGTAGAAACTTATGAGCCCTCTATTACTTATTTTGGAAGATTAAAAAAATATAAAAGCGTTGATCATGTATTGAAAGCTTTCGCAAAGGTGTCAACTGAATTCCCGAATTTGAAATTAAATATAATTGGAAGTGGCGACTTTAAGCCGTACCTGGAAAATTTAGCAAATGATTTAGATGTTGAGAAGCGAATTAAATTTTGGGGGTTTGTTTCGGAAAAACAAAAAATTGAATTATTATCGCAAACTTTTGTTGTAATTAATCCCTCTATTAAAGAAGGATGGGGAATTACAAATATTGAAGCCAATGCTTGTGGTACTCCCGTCATTTCGGCCGATAGTCCGGGGTTAAGGGATTCTGTTTCGGTAGGTGTTTCGGGAGAGTTATACCCTTATGGCAAAATTGATATTTTGGCCGAGTACCTTAGAAAGATAATATCCGATTCCAATTACAGAAAAAAACTATCCGAAGATTCTCTCAGATGGGCAAGAGGATTTTCTTGGGATAAATCTGCAGAAAAAATGTTAAAGTTAATTGAGAAAACCATTTCGAATTTCAAGCAATAAAGTTTTCAAATAATAAGAGAATTTTCAGACTAATAAAACCCTCAAAAATATGAGGGTTTTAGATATTAGTTTTTTTATTTAATTATTTCTTTTGCCTTATTTTTTTCCAATTTATTCTGAAATATTTTGATGTATTTATCAATTCCTTGCATATTAGATTTTGATTTCAGCAAATTAAGAATATCGATAGCTTTTTGATACTCTTTTCGGAAATCGTATATACTTAATAAAATCTGAAAAGGATTTTGATTACGTCTTAAATTATAATTACCTGATTTTACATAACTCATTGCTTGTTTTTCAATAGCGTCGGCAATTTCGGTATGTTTAAGTTTTGTATCGGACATTAAATAGAGATTTGAATAATGTTCTAATAATCTTAGTGACATCGGAATTAATTTAAGAGGTATATTTTTTTCCATTTGAATGATTGTTTTTAAAGCCATTTCCCTATCGTTTTTAATAG
>CAZCBD010000210.1:0-4110 GCA_964496755.1 uncultured Melioribacteraceae bacterium | reverse complement strand
TCCACCTCTTGTAATTTTACAGCATTTAAAATTCGTTCTTTCAATTCATCGGTTAATTTTCCTTGTTCTTCTATCGATTTTAATACTGTTTCTTTTCTATCATTAAGCAAATTCAGATAATTAAATCTATCTTCAATGTCTCTTAATTGCTCTTCATCCAAACCTCCGGTATGTTCTTTTCGGTAGCGCGCAATAAACGGAATGGTAGCACCTTCGCCAAATAAATTAATTACTGCATTTACTTGTTTTTCGTTAATTTGTAATTCATTTGCTATTGTTAAAATTACATTCATAATATGCCTTAATAATTAGTAGCACAAATCAAATGGTTATTTTTATTTTAATCAACTTGAAAAAGTCTAAATAATTTTATGCATAAAAAAAGCCCCTAAAAGGGGCAAAAATAATTTTATTTTGAATTAAAATTTATCTGCAAATTTTTCTCTTAATTTTTTTGCAACACATTCGGGAACAAATTTTTTTGTTTCCCCGCCAAATTGAGCTAAGTTCCTAACAATCGTTGAATTTAAATATGTATATTTTTCGTGAGGCATTAAAAATATAATCTTGATATCATTATCAAGTTTTCTATTCATTAATGCCATTTGAAATTCGTATTCAAAATCACTAACCGCTCTTAAACCACGAATCATTCCTATTGCACCAATACTTTTTGCATAATTAACAACAAGTCCGTCGAAAGTATCAATTTTAACATTTGAAAAATCTTTTAAACTTTGATTCAACATTTCCAATCTCTCTTCAATTGAAAACAAGCAACTTTTTGCAGGATTCTTTGCAATTGTAACAACTACTTCATCAAATAATTCTGCCGCTCTTTCAATTATATCGATATGACCGTTCGTAATGGGATCGAATGTTCCCGGATAAATAACTTTTTTCATAACTCTACTTTTTTATTTTAAAATTAAACTATTTTTCCCATTTATAAATTAAACTATCACCAAGTTGTTTAAAAGGTTCAAACCCGAAAGCCTCTACATCTTTTTCTTTAGTTTGCACTGACCGCTCAATGATCATCATCCCATCTTCCGATAAAAAATCATTTTCCAGAATATTTACAACCATCTCATGAACATCATCATGAAAAAAAGGAGGATCGGCTAAAATCAGATCATATTTTTGATGATTAGCCATCTTTGAAAATGCTATTGCAGAAAGCTTGAAAACTTTGCAAAATTTTTCGGCTTTTAATTCGGAGATATTAAATAATAAATTTTTATATACTTTAAAATCTTTTTCCACAAAGTGAACTTCGGAAGCACCTCTGCTTAAGGCTTCTAAGCCAAGTGAACCTGAACCGGCATAAATATCACACACAAGCAATCTTTCCAAGCCAAGATAATTTTGCAAGTAATTGAAAAGTGATTCTTTTACTTTATCAGTTGTTGGGCGCACCAAATTTGATTTTGGCATTTTAACCGTTCGCCCTCTATATTTTCCTGAAATAATTCTCATTTTTTTGTTCTTATCTTATAAGCATCAATTCTATTTTTGTAAAATGTCGGGATAATTAAAATAGCTTCTTTGTTTATGTATTCCAAATCAGCCGAGTTGGTTTTTTCTTTTGTTGTATTTAGTAAATCTATATCTCTTCCATCTTTAGAATTTAAGTAAGTATGCCCTACCCAGTCGGAAATCAAAAAGTATTCCGTGTCAAAAATTTTCAGTCCATCAATTCCGGTTTTTGTTTTGTATTTCTTTTCCACTTTTTTTGATTCGATGTTTATTACTAATATTTCCTTTGAACCGGAATTACCAACAAGCAATTTATTTTCGGCAAACAACAGTCCGTTGGGAGATTTCAATATTGTATCGTCTAACCATTTTGATATTTTTTTACCATCGAATAGATATATTGAATTTGTTTTTGTATCGGACACAAAAACATTTCCTTTATTATCAATGGCAATATCGTTTAGAAAGTTCGCATTAGGCACGGCAATGGATTTTTCTATTTTGCCGGTATTTAAATTAATTTCTTTTATTTCGTCAATATCGGCAACAAAAAGTTGCTGATTATAAATTCCCATCCCTTTTGGTGCATTCAAATTTATTGCCCACTTTCTGTTTATTATTTCCCCGTTTTTATTTAATCTTGAAATAAATCCACTATTATTTTTTTGTGCGGGTTTTCCGTTTATACAACTAACGTAAATCGAGGCGGTTGATTCCGAAAAAATAATTGATTCGCAAACGGGTAAATTCTTAGTTGTCCAGATTTTTTTTACCGATAATTCTTGAGCATTTAAAAATGCCATTAAAAACAATAGTAAAAGCGATTTATTCATTTCAATTCCAATTTATTCATTTCAATTTATTGTATCGTAAAATAAAAAAGGCTTGAACTAATTCAAGCCTTTTAATTTATGGAACAATTTTATTTTCTTTTGGGTCTGTAAATATGAGTGGCTGTACCGTAAACCATTTCGGCTGCTTCCATAACAGTTTCGGAAAGTGTAGGATGTGCATGAATTAAATGGGCTAAATCTTTTGCCTTCATTTCTTTTTCAACGGCTAAGGCACCTTCGGCAAGTAACTCGCCTGCTCCCGGACCGGCAACTGCAAAACCAAGTATAATTTCCGATTCCGGATCAACTATTATTTTGGTTGTTCCGTCAATTCTTCCTTGTGTTAAAGCACGGCCGTTAGCAGCCCACGGAAAACGAAAAGCTTTTACTTTAATTCCTTTTTCCTTTGCTTCCGCTTCAGTAAGACCAACCCAGCCTAATTCGGGATCAGTATAAACCACTGAAGGAATTGTTTTATGAGTAAATTTTGTAGGTGTTCCGGCAATATTATCAACAGCTATTCTACCCTCGGCGTGGGCTTTATGCGCAAGCATGGGTTGCCCAACAACATCACCAATTGCATAAATAGAATCTGCATCTGTCCGGAAATATTCGTCTATTTCAATAAATCCGCGATCAGAAACTTTTACATTTGTATTTTCCAATCCTAATCCTTTGGTTACAGGAGAACGACCAATTGCAATTAGCACCTTATCAAATTTTTGTATTGTTTCTTCAACTTTTTTTCCTTCGAAATTTACTTCAACTCCGTTTTCAATTTCTTTCAGTGAAACAACTTTGGTATTAGTATAAATAGCTTTCACCTTTTTGCTTAATTCTCCGGCCACTACTCTTGCCAAATCTTTATCGGCACCCGTCAAAATTTGCGGAAGTAATTCAACTATTGTAACTTCACTCCCTAATCCGGCATAGAAGGTAGCCATTTCGCATCCGATAATGCCGCCACCAATTACCAACATTTTCTTTGGTACATCGGGTAAATCCAACGCAATATCGGAATTCATTACATAAGGACTATCGATGGAAAGCCCGGGAATTACCGATGGTACCGAACCTGTGGCAATAATTGCTTTATCAAATTCAATTTCAACCCTATCCTGATCGGTTTCAGGATTAATTAGCTTCACACTTAATTTATTATTGTTTTCAAAAAAAGCACGACCTTGTAAATAATTAATTTTTCGTTGTTTGGCCAACCCGCCGTTACCGGTAGTTAGTTTTTCAACAATATCTTCTTTAAAAGCACGAACTTTGTCGATATTTATTTTGGGCTCGCCGAAAGTAATTCCGCAAGCCTCAGCATGTTTTGCTTCGCTTAGAATTTTTGCAACATGTAAATATGCTTTCGAGGGAATACAACCACGGTATAGGCATGTTCCACCCGGATTTTTTTCTAAATCTATTAATGTAACTTCAAGTCCTAAATCCGCAGCATAAAAAGCTACCGCATAACCACCCGGTCCTGCTCCAATTACAGCTAATTGTGTTTTTACAGACATCTGTTTCCTCCCATTCAAACTATTTTCAAAATCAGAAGTTAAAATTTAAATAATTTGACAGTGATAAAAAAACTTGCACAAATAATATTTTTTCTGTAACCCTTTAATTTTTCGATCGTATTTACTATTACTTATTCTTAAAATCATATTAAAGACAGAGGTAAACAATGAAAAAAATATTTGAAATAAGAAATAATGAAAATGATGAACTTTGTGAATGTGGAAAAGCAAAATCGGATTGTAATTGTGATGATAACCAAAGTTGTGGTTGCAAAACC
>CAZCBD010000209.1:0-4142 GCA_964496755.1 uncultured Melioribacteraceae bacterium | reverse complement strand
GGTTTTGCGAAGCTTACAACAATTGGCCAATCTTCAATATTTTAACATTGAAAAATTATACAGAGAAGGTATTGATATTAAACCTGCTTCAGATAGCACCGTCAATTTAATTTATACGGTCGAAGAAAAATCCAGCGATTACCTAAATGCTTCCGTGGGCTATAGTCAATTCTGGGGGTTTTCGGGTTCCATAGGAATTACGCTTTCCAACTTTGATATATCGCATCCGTTTCAAATGGGAGGCGGTCAAATTTTGAGTTTTAATTGGAGCTTTGGTGTAAATAGTTTTTACAGAACCTTTAGCTTAGGCTTTACTGAACCGTGGTTTTTGGATACACCTACCTCGGTTGGCGTAAATGTTTTTGATACACGGCAAAGATATTATTACGATTTAAGACAATCAGGCGGTTCATTAACTGTTGGAAGAAGATTAAAATGGCCGGATAACTTTTTCTTTATACAAGGAATGGTTAGATACCAATTTAACGATACAAAACAAGGCGGCAGTTATTATCGCGAAGGAAAATCCACTCAGGTTACCGGAGGGTTAACTATAACAAGAAATAATGTGGATAACCCTATTTTCCCCTCCCGAGGTTCACAAAACAATTTAAATATTCAACTTTCCGGTGGGCCGCTGCCGGGTAATGTAGATTTTGTAAAATTCCATTTCAAAAGCGACTGGTATAAAAATTTATTTAATTCCAATAGAATTGCTTTACATGCCGGAGCAGAAATAGGCTACATTGAAGAACTTTCCAAAGATACCCCTATCCCGATTTTTGAATTGTATTTTATGGGTGGAAACGGTATGGCTCCTTTTACAACTCCGCTCCGAGGTTATGACGATAGAACAGTAGGGCCAAGAAATTCATCCGGCACACAAACTATTGGCGGTAATATCTTAACAAAATACACTTTTGAATTACGAGCTGCTTTAGCTTTGGAACCAATGCCTATTTATATACTGGCTTTTGCCGAAGCCGGTAATGTGTTTCTAAAATCCAAAGAAACAGATTTCTTTAACTTAAAACGCTCTGTTGGTGTAGGAGCCAGAATTTTAGTTAAACCAATAGGACTTTTAGGATTTGATTACGGTTATGGTTTTGACAGACGCTCTGTAGATGGCAAAGAACCTAAATGGGAATTTCATTTCCAATTCGGAAAAGGTTTATAAGTTGTAATTATTTATTATTTAATTACAATTAAAATATATTTTTGTTAAATTTTAAGATTATTTTCAATTATAAAAAAATATAGAGGTTAACGTGAAAAAGGTTTTATTATTTACCTTAGTTTTATTTTTATCAATTTCTGCTTTTGCACAAACTCAAAAAATCGGGTATGTAGATTCACAAACTATTATGGCGCAATATTCCGGAGCAATTAAAGCACAAAGTGATTTAGAAGCAATAGTAGCTGAATGGAATACAACTATAGAAAACATGAAAAAGGATTATCAACGAATCGTTACAGATTACAACAAAAAGTTACCAAAGATGGATGAAAAGGCTAAAAAATCAGCTACTCAAGATTTAGCAAAACGCGAACAAGAAATTGTTAAATACCAACAACAAAAATTCGGACAAGGCGGCGAAATATATATTAAACAAGAAGAGCTTTTAAAACCTGTTCGCGATAAAGTAAAAAAAGCTATTGCCGAAGTTGCTAAAGAAGAAAAAATGAAATTTGTTTTTGACAAAACCGGTGACGCATTTTTATTATTTGCCGATAGTGAATTCGACATTACTTTCAAAGTTCTTGATAAATTGAAACGCGGAAAATAAAATTTAATTTAACTATTTAAACAAGATTTATTTTTGCATTTTAACAGCTATCATTAATTTATAATTTATTAGTATATTTAATATTTATATTTTAATGATAGCTGTTTTGTTTAACTATACAAGGGTGGCATTATGAAAAAGTTGTCTTTTTTATTGATTCTTATTGCGTTATTTGCACAGATTTCTTTTGCACAATTAAAAATCGGTTATGTTGATTCCGATGCAATTATGCAACAATTACCTGATGTGCAAGACATTCAAAGAAAACTCGATAATATGGTTCAAGAATGGCAAGACGAATTGGAAAAAATGCAAAATGATTGGAAAAAAAATTATGACGACTATGAAAAAAGAAAATTAATTTTATCCGATCAAAAAAGAATTGAAATTGAAAAAAGCTTAATGCAACAAGAAAGAGAAATTGCTGATTTCCGCCAAAAAAAATTCGGAGCAAACGGCGAGCTTTTCCAACAAGAAGAAAAACTGATGGAACCAATTCAAAACAGAATTTTTAATGCTATTGATGAAGTAGCAAAGGAAGGGAACTACGATTTCATTTTCGATAGGAGTGGTGATATTTTATTCCTTTACGCAAAAGAGAAATATGATGTAACCAGTTTAGTAATTGAAAAATTAAAATAAGTTGAGAAAAATGAAAATAAAAATAAAAGAAATTGCTGATTTAGTTGAGGGTGAAATTTTTGGAAACCATGATATTATAATTTCCGGTGTAGCAAAAATTGAAGAAGCCTCTGAAAGTGATATTACTTTTCTTTACCATCCAAGCTACGAAAAATTTCTATCTACAACCAAGGCTTCTGCAATACTAATTAAAACCGGATTCAATAAATCCAACAAGAATTTAACTTATATTGAGGTAAATGCTCCCGATTTGGCATTACAAAAAATCTTACTTAAGTTTTTTAATCCGAAATTTGAATTAAACGGAATTGATAAAACTTCATCCATTGATCCTACTGCTATTATTGAGGAAAACGTGGCAATAGGCAAAAATGTTGTGATAGGTAAAAACGTAAAAGTTGGTAAAAACACAAAAATATTTCATAATTGTGTAATTGCTGAAAATGTTGAAATAGGTGAAAATTCATTTTTTCATTCAAATGTAACGGTCAGAGAAAATTGTAAGATTGGTAAAAGAAATATTATTCATTCCGGCACTGTTATCGGAAGCGATGGATTTGGTTATAATAATGTTCAGGGAAAATATTTAAAAATTCCACAAATTGGAAATGTAATTTTAGAAGATGATGTTGAATTAGGTGCAAACGTTACAATTGACCGTGCTGCATTAGGCTCAACAATAATTAAACAAGGAACTAAAATAGATAACTTAGTGCAAATCGCGCACAATGTTTCGGTAGGAGAAAACACTGTAATATCAGCCCAAACCGGAATATCCGGTAGTACCAGAGTTGGCGATAGATGTATTTTAGCCGGTCAGGTTGGGGTTGCCGGACATTTAAATATTGCAGATGGAAGTATAATTGCCGCTCAATCCGGAATTTCAAAATCAATCACTAAACCCGGAATGTATTTCGGATACCCTGCAAAGGAAGCAGGCTTAGCCCGTAGGCTGGAAGCGCATATTAGAAACTTACCTGATTACGCCAAAAGAATTAAAGAATTAGAAAAACAAATAAATGAATTAAAAAATATAAAGGAAAAAGAATGTTAGAACTCCAGAGAACTATTGGAAAACCGGTTTCTATTTCCGGTATCGGGTTACACACCGGTGTAACTACCACCATGACATTTAAACCTGCTCCTGAAAATTATGGAATTAAATTTGTCAGAACCGATTTGGCAGATAAACCCGAAATACCGGCAAATGCAGATTACGTGGTAGATATTTCCCGAGGCACAACTCTTGGAATTGGCGAAGTTAAAGTTCATACTGTTGAACATGTTTTAGCTGCTATTGTCGGGCTTCAAATAGATAACATAATTATCGAAATTGATGGAATTGAACCTCCTGTTGGTGATGGTTCCGCAATGCCATACGTAGAAAAATTAGAAGAAGCCGGATTTGTAACTCAAGATGTTCCTAAGGATTATTTGATAATTGACGAAACAGTAACTTATAAAGACGAAAAAAAACAAATAGATATTGTTGCTCTACCGCTAAATAGCTATAGAATAACCGCAATGGTCGATTATCAGAATCCTGCTCTTGGAAGCCAACATTCAGGACTTTTTGATCTTGAAAAAGAATTTAAATCCGAATTTGCTTCCGCTCGCACATTTTGCTTTTTAAGCGAAGTTGAAGCTTTGGCAGATGCTAATCTGATTAAAGGTGGAAATCTTGATAATGCTGTAGTTATTGTTGATAGAGAA
>CAZCBD010000208.1:0-4166 GCA_964496755.1 uncultured Melioribacteraceae bacterium | reverse complement strand
GAACAGAACATGTTGCGTTGAGGTGAACTTAAGCATACTTCGACAGGCTCAGTATGATTTGGTGGGCTCAGTATAATTTCGACAGGCTCAGTATAATTTCGACAGGCTCAGTATAATTTCGACAAGCTCAGTATGCTTTTAAAAGTATGCTTGGCGCGGTCTGTCATTCCGACCTACAAGCTGAAATTAAGATTTATATCGTATCCTAAGTAATGAAATGAAAAATATATTATAATTTATTTATTGGGTTTTATTTTTGTCGGGTTTGATATTGTTTTTATGAAAGAAATAGTAATTTTTAAAAGTTGGTGCAAATAAATTTGCACCAACTTTTGTATGTTTTAGATAGATTAAACTTTAAAAACATTAATTTTTCATATCTTTTTTTATTTCTTCCAGCATAGATTCGGTTATGCCTTGGGTTTCCAAAAACTCTTGAAAAGATAAAATCGGGATACCGTAATGTTTACAAATAGATAATTTAAGATCTTCAAATTCATTTTTAATTTGGAAACAGGTTTCTTCTCCGGTTATTTGCCAGCATGCAACTTCATCGGGATTGGTGCCGGCTAAATATTTCCATCCGCCAAGTGAAAAAATATGGCGCAAGATTTTGGCTTCTTCTTCTGTTTTAGGATTTACAACTTTGTCGCGTAACTCAATTAAATTTAATTTTGATATTGCCATATAACCTCCGTTTATTATTCAATTTTAATATAGCAAAAAAGTGAAAAAATAATTTAAAAATCAGGTTCAGAGAAAAAAGAAATTTTTTTATTTGTAGCAGGGTGAATAAAAGAAATAAAAAATGAGTGCAAAAATAATTTATCGGATTGTTTTTCTGCACCGTACAAGGAATCTCCGATAATTGCAGTACCCAAACCAAGCCGGTGTGATGCATGCAATCGCAATTGATGTGTTCGGCCGGTAATTGGTGTAAAAAGTATTTTGGAATATTTTTTTTTGCAATTTTCTTTTATTTGAAGGTCTCCAATTTTTTCCCAAACTGTTATTCCCGGTTTGCCCTTTTCCGAATCGTAAATTTGTTTAGGTCGGTTTTGCAAATCCAATCTGAACGGAAGTTCAATTTTGCCCGATTTTTTTTCAATAAAACCGTTGAGTATTGCAATATATTTTTTTTCTATTTGATGATTCTGAAATTGAACGGATAAATTTTTATGAGCCGGTTTGTTTAAAGCCAAAACTAAAATTCCGGAAGTGTGCTGATCCAAACGATGCACAGCCGGTTGAGAAATTATGTTAGGAAAATAGTTTTTAAGTCTGGTTTCAACAGAATCGAAATTCTTGATTCCCTTTCCGGGCACTGAAAGCAAACCGGAAGGTTTGTTAATAATAGCGATGTCATGATCGCAATAAATGAAATTTAAATTATTTTTAGATTGAATTATTAGCATTTAAACCACACAAAATAAAACCTAATATCGGTTCGCATTTTTCTTTGCAAGCCGAATAAAAATGTTTATGTTTTTTTGTTTTCGATAAATTTTCTTTCCCGAAATAAAACTCCGAAATGCCTATAGGAATTAAGCTATTATGTATTGCAAAATTTAAAAGCTTAGGAGCACAGCAATCGCCGGTGCCGGTTGGTATTCCGTTGGTTGAATTATAAACTTCTTTCAGTAATTTTTTTTCTTTTCTGAAATTTGATAATTCGTAAAGATTAAAAATATTTTGCTGAAGATTTTGCGATATTTTTTTTCGTTGCAGTATTAACTTGTGTTTTTCTTCGGAGTTCAATTTTTCTGAGTTCAATTTGTTCCCGATGGATTTAATTTGTTTATCATCGTTGAATATGAGTTCATTAAATTTCTCAAAATCCAAAATTGGGGGCACCCAATTTTCTACAAACCAAATTCCGTTATATTGTCCAGAAAAAGCTTTGAAATAAAGCGTATTACCATTTAAGTTTTTTGCTTCCATCACACCAAACATTTGTCCGCCCGCCTTGCTCCATAAATAATCAATGTTCAGACGAGTATCTTTTTCGGAGGACTCGGAAAAATCTAAGGTTTTATATTTTTCAAGCTGACAAATTAATTCTAAAGCATATTTGCGGGAATTATCTGTTTCCGAAATTGAATGTGTGAACTTGCATTTAGCACAGTAACCACCGTATGAATTCTTTGTTTTCATTTTGAAAATAAATTCACTAAAAATTAAACCGGATCAATATGAACAAAAACTTGTTGGATGTTTTCAATTTTCTGAATAGCGTGTTGAACCTTTTTCCCGATATCGTGTGAAACATCGGTAGAAAGGTTTTTATCTACTTCAATATGTAGTTCAAAATGATATTTATCGCCAACAAAATATGAGCGAACATCATTAAATCCTTTTACGCCGTTAACTTCAGTTATTATTTTTTTCACTTTTGTTTCCAGTTCGATGTCGGCAGCTTTGCCCATAAGAAAATCAATATTTTCTTTTGCAATTTCGTAACCTGATTTTAAAATAAATAACGCTACTAAAAATCCGGCAATACCGTCAAAATAAGTTAATCCGAAGTTCGAGCAAATGATACCCAACAAAGCAATGGAAGAAGCAAGTACATCGTTAAGGCTATCTACGGCAGCAGCGCGAAGTGCGGGGGAGTTTTCCTTTTTATCTACAGCTAATTGGTAAAAGCGTAAAAACAGTTTGGTTATAATTGTGATTCCGAGAATGAGATAAACATAAAAATTTATAATAATCGGTTCGGGGTTAAATATTCTTTCCACGGAAGTTTTAATAACTTCAATGCCAACAACAAAAGCAAAACAAGCTACAATAAAAGCGGCAAGCGGTTGAGCGGCATTGTGCCCGAAATGGTGCCCTTCGTCGGGTTTCTTTTTTGAAATGCGAACACCGATCTTGATTGCTATTGAGGCAATGATATCGGTTAGTGAATTTACCGCTTCAGAAATAATTGCAATTGAATTTGAAACTATTCCGATTATACTTTTTAGTATGAATAAAAATATATTTGCCCAAAGTCCGATGCTTGTTGCTTTGTCCAATTGCTTCGACATAAATTCCTTTCTATATTTTTTAGAGCTTTGTTTGCTTCGATTGAGAATAATGTTAATAGTTTGAAAAATAAGAAAAGCCCCCGGGTAAAGGGGCTAATAAAAAACATTTAAGCTTTTTCTTCCCATATTTTAGCGATTTCGGTAATCATTTTTACCGCTGCTTCCATGTCTTGAATTGCAACATATTCTAAATATCCATGGAAGTTATGGCCACCGGCAAATAAGTTTGGTGTCGGCAATCCCATATAACTTAAGCGCGATCCGTCCGTACCGCCACGAATAGCAGATTTAATAACTTTAATATTCAGTCTTTCCAAAGCTTCAACAGCGTATTGTTCAACTTCCGGATGTTGTTTAACTATGTTGTACATGTTTCTGTATTGTTCTTGAACTTTAAATTCCATTTCGGATCCGGGAAATGCTTCAACGGCTTTTTCGGCCAATTCTTTCAGTAGTTTTTCATATTCGGGTAATTTTTCGTCAATAAAATCGCGAATAATAAATTTAACTATTGTTTCGCTTTCGTTACCGGAAAGTCCGACCGGATGAACAAAACCTTCTCGTCCTTCGGTTCTTTCCGGGCATAAGGTTTCTTTTGGTAGCGAATCAATAAAATAAGCGGCAACTTTCATAGAGTTTACCAATTTATTTTTTGCATAACCGGGGTGAACATTTACACCTGTAAATTTTCCAAATAATAAATATCCACAACAAGTATTGTATGATCAAGATAGAAATTTAACATGGGCTTTTGCAAGTGGTGGAAATAATACTTATCTTTTTACTTATGATGGTAATACACTTACAGAAATTGCTGACTTAGGCAGTATTAATATTAGTACAAATTCAGCAACTTTAGTTTATAAAAACAACCATATTTATTTAGGTAATCAAAATGGTTTGTATAAAATAGATGTTTCAGATTATACAAATACAGTTCCAGTAACTCATTATGATAGTACAACAACACCAAATTTACCGTACGATAAAGTTACCGATTTACAATTTGATAGTAAATTGTAATTGTATCAGTAATATCGTCAAAAAACGAGCCTGAAAGTATATACTAGTATTGATTTTTATCACGAAATTTAAGCAAATGCGCACTGTTTTGTCATGGTTGAACCAAGGTAGAGT
>CAZCBD010000207.1:0-4167 GCA_964496755.1 uncultured Melioribacteraceae bacterium | reverse complement strand
CTGAGATAAACTGAATTTCGTTGGTAATTTTGTGGGTTCTTTAACATCAACCAAAATTTCCGTAATCTTGGTGTTTGAAACCATGAACTTATATTGTCCGAAAGTAGAAGAATAACGATAAAGTTTAAGATAATAAGTACCTGCCGAAATATTGGTTTTAAACACGCTCTCAATTGCACCCGATGAAGAACTCGTTAAAATTGAATTTAGATTATTATCCAAAATTTGCAAATCAACATCTAAAGTAGAATTACTCTCCACCTTAACAAACAAGGTATCAATATTCGAAGTTATATCAAATTTAAAATAATCATAAATATCAATATCACTATTATAATACATACCTAAATGTCCTGTATAAACTTCATTCAGATTAATAGCCTGTGCAACTGCAACCGAATCATTATCTTCACTATCATTCGAAAAAACTAACGGTTTAACTTCATTCGTAATTTCATATGAACCATAGCTAGAAGAATATTTAAAAGTTTTAATGAAATAAGTACCGGCAGCTAAGTTAGAAACAACTAATGTTTCCAAAGCCCCCGACTCGTGCGAAGCTTTAATTAAATGACTTCCGTTTTTATCATAAAGATCTATTTCGGCATCTAAAGAAGAATCTGATAATACGGTTATTTCCAGTCTTCCATCATTTTCCAAAACCAATTTTCGCCAATCTTGATTGTCTGTTTGGGAATTATAGTAAAATCCAAGGTGTCCGGTTTGAGTTGAATTTATTTCGAACAAAATAGCCGATGTAGGCTCGTCATTTGTTTCCTGATCATTTTGCTTTGTTGTTTGATCAAATATAATAGACAAAGCATATGAGCCATAAGTTGCCGAATATCTATAAACTTTTAAGTAATATGTTCCAGCCTTAAGATTTGGTTTGAAAAGTCTTTCCGATGCTCCTGAATTTGTTGCATGTAAAATCTCATGATTCCCATTATCATCAAATAATGCCAATTCGGAATCCAGAGTTGAATCTGTAGCTGTGTTAATTTCAAGACTACCATCCGAGGGTAAAATAATTTTGTACCAATCCTGTGAATCTGTAGAGTTATTATTATAGTAGCCTAAATGACCTGTAGCAGTTCCATTTTCCGAAATAGCGATAGCAATAGATGGCGCATCATTAGATTCAGGATCATTAGGCTCACTCGCTTCATTAAAGGTGCAGGTAAGTTGATAATTTCCATATCCACTTCCGAAGCGTCTAGCACGCAACCAATATGTGCCAGCTTTAAGATTACTCTTTTTTATTTCTTCGGATTGTCCCGATGAATTTGAAGAAATTATTAAATGTGTTCCATTCACATCATAAAGTTCAAAATCAACATCTAATGTTGCATCCGAGGTTTCGGTAAAAATCAATTTACCATCCTTAGGAGTAGTTACTTTCCACCAATCATACTCATCATTTAATGCTAATGAAGCGGTTTTAGTAGTATTAATTGATATAGTATTAGCACTTGCAGGATCATTATTCGGTTCAATTTCTCCTCTTACTGTTATTAGTGTAAAAAGAAATACCCCTATAAATAAAATAATTTTGTTCAAGCTTTTCATTTTAATTTCTCCAAACCTTGGTTTATAATATTCATTGTAATAAATCTAAAACAAAGAAAAACCTTTGACAATGTATTTTTATCGAAAAAAAATACTTTTGATACAAATCACAATTAAAATTATTCGAAAAATCAGAAAGGCATTATGGAAAACATATCCTGAAATCGTTTAAGATGTAAAAGAAAAGGCGCTATTCTCTTTTGTTAACTTGCCTAAAACACTTGTTTTTTTTCTTTGGAACTTTTTTTACTAAAGATACATCTAAGAGTAAAACAGAACTATTATAACACAGGGGGGACTTTCAGAATATACTGAGCCCCAAAATAAAAAATTGTTAGCTCTCCTAACAATGTTAATTAATAAAGCTATAGAGTATGGTAAGGCTTAGTAGCTTTAGAAATTAAAGCCCGTTAAGCAAAGAGGCATTGCAAAACGGGCTAATCTATTTTAATATTGAATTATTGAAACTACATTATTGAATGTTTAAAATAAATCTGCAACAGACAAATATCTTTCACCGGTGTCATAATTAAAAGTCAGAATTCTACTTTTCCCCGAAATATTTTTGGATAATTTATTAACTGCAGCTAACGATGCTCCTGTTGAAATTCCAGCAAACAATGCTTCCTGCTTTGCGGCTCTAATTGCAAATTCAAATGCTTCTTCTTTTGCAACAGTAATTACTCCATCTAATAATTCCTTCTTCATTACCTCAGGAATAAATCCGGCACCAATACCTTGAATTTGATGTGCGCCCGGCACTCCTCCACTCAATACAGGTGAATCTTCAGGTTCAACTGCAAATACTTTTAATTTTGGAAATTTATTTTTTAATATTTCGGCAACTCCGGTTATGTGTCCACCGGTACCAACTCCTGTAATCAAATAATCAAACCCATCGGGAAAGTCATTAAGAATTTCCAAGGCAGTAGTTTTTGTATGAATTTCCGGATTTGCACTATTTTGAAATTGCTGAGGCATCCAATATTTAGGATTACTTTCCACCAATTCTTTTGCTTTACTTATAGCACCTTTCATTCCCATTTCTTTTGGAGTTAACACAAATTCGGCACCATAATTTTCCTACGTTCAACCGACATTGATTCGGGCATTACAAGGATAATTCTGTAACCTTTTACGGCAGCCACCATTGCCAAACCAATTCCTGTATTTCCGGAAGTCGGTTCAACAATAGTAAAATCTGTTTTTAAGACTCCCTTTTTTTCAGCATCCTTTATCATTGCAAGAGCAATTCTATCTTTTATACTGCCACCCGGGTTATTTTTTTCTAATTTAATCCACACTTCTAAATTTTCATTAAATAACTTATTAATTTTTAAATGTGGAGTATTTCCTATTAATTGTAAAATATTCTCTACCTTCATTTTAATTCCTTTGATTTATTAAATAATAAAATTAATTGGTTCGTTATATTCCTTATTTGTTTTTACACGTACCTCGCTTTTGTTATAAACAACCGAATTTTCAGGAATGCTTGATGTAATCCACGCATTACCCCCAATAATACTTCCTTTGCCGATAATTGTATCGCCACCGAGAATTACAGCTTGCGAATAAATAATAACATTATTTTCTATTGTTGGATGTCGTTTTTTATGCGATAATTTTTTACTCACGCTTAAAGCACCCAAAGTTACCCCCTGATATATTTTTACATATTTACCGATCTTTGTAGTCTCCCCAATTACGATACCTGTTGCATGATCAATGAAAAAAGGAGAGTCAATATCTGCTCCGGGATGAATATCAACGCCGGTAATTTTATGAGCATACTCTGTCATAATTCGCGGAATAATTGGAACAGATCTTTTAAATAAAACATTAGCAATCCTATAAATTGTTATTGCCGTAAAACCCGGATATGCCAAAATCACTTCATCAATAGTTTCGGCCGCCGGATCTCCCTCTTGAATAAATCCGGCATCTGCCCAAAGCTTTTCATGAATTACCGGAATTGTTTCAATAAATTCCGAGGCAATTCTTTCAGAATCTACTCTCTACTTTTTCAACATTTTCAATAGGGTAATCAAATCTCTTTCTATTAACCTTACTTTTGCAATTATATCTTCTTCGGAATAATAATGCCTCCCCGAGCAATGAGGGAAAAAGAAATCCATTACATCATTTAAAAATTTTTCTGTTTCAACTTTCAATGTTGATGTATATGAATGAACTTCTCGTTGATTTAATAATGCTTTTGCAAAGTCCTTAAATTCCGGACTCTGATTGAGTTTGAATTTCATAGACTACTCTTATGTTATTTTAAATTTTATGGATTATTTAAATAGGTGTATTAGCAACAACAAAGTGCGTTGCTAACACTAAGAAGTGTAAGTTGTGATTCTTTTTTCGTGCGATATGTTGCTTTTAATAGTATCAAGATAAAAAGTCTTTTTTTACTTTGTTAAAGTAATAAATATTTCTGATTTGACAAAATTTTTATTAAAAACAACAAAATGAAATATTTGTTGAATTTTGATAGTGTAAAAAATTCTTGTTACTCTTCCTGTTTTATTTAATCGTTAATCTTTTTAAGCTTGAATTAACTATTCTTTCTTTAACTACATTAAAAAATAA
>CAZCBD010000206.1:0-4169 GCA_964496755.1 uncultured Melioribacteraceae bacterium | reverse complement strand
ATATTTAAGTTTTGTTTCGTTTTCACTTAATAATTTTGCTTTATTTTCTGCAATTTTTCTTTCAATTATAAATCTTTCTTGCATTTCTTTATTTTTAAATTTTAAATCAGCAACAATTCTGTTTTCGTAAATATTTGTATATTCTTTCTGGTAATAATATGCTTGTTTATATTTTTTTATTTTTAACAATACTTCAATCAAAGTATTTATTAAATCCATTTTAAATTCATAATCAGCATGATTAGTAATATGCCTAAATGAATTTTCAAGATATTTTAATGCTTTATAAAAATCACCTTTTGATTTCCAGAAAAGACCCAGCAAATAATCTTCCGTAGCCAAAACATTATATTTTGAATATAGTTTTAGATTTTTACTATAATACTTGGCCACTATGGAACGAAAATCCGCTAAACTTTTTTCTGCCTCTTTTAACTTTCCCAATTTTACTAAGTTTTTAATATATAATCTATAAACCGTATAAATCATTAGAGTATCATTTTGTGCTTTACTTATCCTTAGTGCATTAAAAGAAGCATCCAAAGCTTGCTCAGTTGAATCGATTGAATTATAAACGTCTGCTAAATTATTATATACAAAAGCGGTTTTTTCTGCTGAATAATTTTTGGCAAACTTCAATGCCTTTTTTAAATAATAGATAGAAGAATCATACTTATCTTGATACTGATAAAACACTGATAGATTATTAAACTCTCGCCAATTATAAGCGGAATCCGGATGTGCAAATTTTTGTGCTTTTTCAATAAAAAAAATAGCTTTTTTATAATTGCCCATATCAGCATACGTAAGAGCTGTTCGCGAATATAATTTGTGTAATAATTTTTTATCACCTAATTTTTCCGCCAAAATAATGGCTTCATCAAAATATTTTAAACTTTCGTTGGAATATCTTCTCTTGTAATATATTAAATCAATTAACACTTCAACTTTTTGTTTGCCCTCAACAGTATTTAAAATATTTTTTAAAGAATTGATTTTCGGTTTATATTCGGCCTGAGCTTCTGTGTTTATTGAAAAATATAATAGCAAAATTATAAATATTTTGAATAATCGCATAATTGTTTATAATTGTTTTAAAATAGTAATTTTTACAATATAAAATAGTATCGAAAAATTATAGGAATGTTTAATAAAGCTTTGTCAAAATAAAAGCATCTTTAAACTTTTTTATTTTCCAGAGTTTATTTCGGATTTTTTCAGCTTCCGAACGTAAAGCATATGGTGGGAGTTGAACTACAAAAAGGCCAACATCTGAACTGTAATTTACAATTAATTCTTCCGAAATAATTTTTCTTGATTGGTTGGCAAATTTTTCTGCTCTTTCTTTAGTGGAAAATGCTCCGATTTGAACAATATATTTTTCTGTCTTCTTTTTTTCAATAACCGGTTCAGCCGCTGCAATTTCGGTTGGAACATTTGCAGAATCTTCAACAATTTCAGTCGGTTCAACTATATTCATGTCATCAAAAACATAAACATTTGTAGAATCTACATCATTATTTTTAAGTGTTTCTTTGGGAACACATTGAATAAATAAGAAGATTAAAAATGATATGTATAAATATTTTTTATTCATAATAATTTTTTTCCTAATAAATAGGAGGGAGTTTTACCTCCCTTTAATTAAAAATTATAATTTAAATTAACACCTATTAAATGTGCCTTTGACTTATATAAACCGTTTAAAAATACCGGTGTTGGCATAATAGGAATAACTTCCTGCGAATTATTGATTCTTCTTTCAGCAAACATCAAATATAAGTAGGAAACATCTAAAGACAAATTTTCAGAAAGCTTATATCCAAAACCAAAGTTTAATCCTATTCTATCTGCATCCGGAAGTGTAGCATCTAATCTTTCATCTTTCACAGGATTTTTATCATAAAATATTCCGCCACGCAATGCAGTATTTTTGCTTACCAAATATTCGGCACCAAACCTTAAAATATAGGAATTTTCGTAATCACGAACCGAAACCATTTGATTTGTACCGGTTTTGGGATTTTTCCAATTTTTAAAAGTAATTGCCAATTTATCGTATGTTGACCAACCATTATATTGAAAATCACTTGTAACCGTAAAATTCTCATTGGCTTTATATGCAATTCCGATTGTAAAAACATACGGAACAGTTAATGGCGCCTCAATATTTCCTGAAGGAAAAGCAAGACTTCCTACTTGTTTTGCCACTTGGTCGGTTTGAGGATCAAATTCCAGCTTTGCCTCTCCTTCCATTGTATATTTGATGGAACTTTTAAAAGAAGCACCAATAGAAAAATTATCGGTTGCTTTAAATAGAATTCCCGCAATAAATCCGTACGATAGATCATCTCCTTTCATTTCAATTGCAGCATCCGGAAAAATTAAGAACGGGTGTTGTGGATCTTGTATCGGATTTGGTAGCAACCCTTGTAATTTTCTTCCAATCAAAACATCAGCATATGAAATTGAAATTCCAACGCTTGCGGAAAATTTTTCAGAAAATTTGTATGCTATTACCGGAGTGAAATTAAATGTACGCACTTCTGTTTTTACTGCGCTGTACCTACCAACCCAATTATCATCCCATTCAGTACCAAGTCCAAAGGGATTGTTTATAGCAAATCCAAAGGTTAGTCTGTCTGTTAATTGATGGGTTAAATAGAAATTAATCGGTGTAAAAAATCTTTTTTTTAATTCTGATGTTGTTGAAAAATTTCCATCCGGACCAATAAATTCCGTCATGGGCGAAATATAAGTTGTACCCAAACTTAGATGAGTACCTTTCAATTGAATTATTCCGGCAGGATTTAAATATACAGCAGAGGGTTTGTTTGCCAACCCAACAAAAGCTCCGGCCAGTGACATTGTTCTGGCACCATGTTCATTAATTTGAAAACCACTTGCAAAAAACAAATTGAATGTAAGAATTGTTACTATTAATTTTACAATTTTTTTCAAAACGCCTCCCAAAAGTAAATAAGAAAATATACAAAGCATTTTTAAATAAACAAACTATTTTCTAAACTCCGCTATAGTTATTCCTTCACCACCGGCTTCAATTTTCGCATAATTAAAAGATAAAACCGCTTCATGTTTTTTTAATATTTCATGTACGGCTTGTTTAAGCACGCCGGTACCTTTTCCGTGAATAATTTCAACTTGCTCTAACCCGCTATTAAAAGCATCATCTAAAAATCTGACTAATTCAAAATCAATTTCCTCAGGCTTTTTCCCTCTTATATCCAATGTATAGTTTGAAAATCGCCGATAATCCGCTGTATATTGTTTTACTTTTTCAACTTTTCTTTTTTTAGCAGGAATCAATTTGTTTAGCTTAACTTTAAGTTTGATATTACCTGAAGCAATTACAGCTATTTTTTTTGCTTCATCAATTTCCAAAATTTCACCCTCGGTAAAAGTATCTTCAATTAAAACATAATCGCCAAGCTGAGGCAAAAAGGAAATATTATTTTTTTTCTTTTCGGTTTTCTTTTTTAATTCCAGATTCTTCTTTTTCAGTTCATCAATTTTTTTCTTTTCAGCTTTAATTACTTCCTTTTCCGCATTGCTTTGTTTAATATTTTTTATTGCCAATTCAATTTTCTTATTCACATCAAATAAATACTGATCAGCTTTTTTTCTTGTATCAGCAATAATTTCTTTTTTTTGCTCTTCCAATTTTTTAACTTTTTTTTCATAAAGAGATGTTAGGCCCTTTAATTTCGAGTTTTCTATTTCAAGAGTATTAATTTTTTTTCTTACGGCATTTGATTTTTCTTCAATCTCAATTAAAAAACTTTCTATTTTCGATTTATCGGAATCCAAATATTCTTTTGCAAGATTTAAAAAATCATCGGGGAAACCCAATCTTTGAGCAACTTCAAATGCATAACTTGAACCCGGCATTCCTTGATTAAATCGATATGTGGGTTTTAACTCAGATGTATCATATTCCATCGAAGCATTTTGGAAACCATCAATGTTATTTGCAATTATTTTTAAATTGCCGTGATGAGTAGTAGCAAGCACTTTAGCATTTTTATTTTTAAGTGAAATTAAAATTGCAGCCGCAAGTGCCGAACCTTCTGCCGGATCGGTTCCTGTTCCAATTTCATCTATTAAAACTAAAGATTTATTGTTTGCAACATTTAGGACGTTCTGAATAT
>CAZCBD010000205.1:0-4181 GCA_964496755.1 uncultured Melioribacteraceae bacterium | reverse complement strand
CTTCATCAGAATCGTCAGAACTTTTTAAAGCAACCGTGAATCCTACGGAAATATTAAGAAAAGCATCTTTCAAACTTTTACTGGCATATTCAAAGCCGTTTAGATTATCATCAAGAACCTGAGTTAGCCCAATGCTAAGATCAAAAGTTGTTGATTTTGATAGAGCAAATTCAGCCCCAACTCCAATAGGAATTGCTGCCGTCCATTTTTTTGTTTCACTTGCGGTTAGTTGATTTGGTAAATCAACAATATCATAGTGTAAAGCTTCAAGACCTAAATAAAAATAAGGATTCCATTTTTTTGAAATTACAGGTTTAAATAAAACTCTTGCTCCACCATTCAAAATATTTGTCTGAAAATAATTGCCGGTATTATCGAAACTTTTAATAGCACCCGCTCCCGCTCCCAATTCCAGATCAAATTTCTTGCTTAGCTCAAATCTTAAAAAACCTCTGCCATATGGGGAAAATTTGATAATTTGTGAAGCATCGAATTCTGTGGCCGGATATAAAAAGCTTAATTGGCCGCCTAATTTCACTGAGTAATCTCTGTATTGTGAAAATGATAGTGTTGCAAACATTACTAAAAGAAAAGTTAATTTTTTTAACATAAAATATCCTTTACATTGTTGTGAGATAAATATTTATCTATTATCATAGAATTAATTTTTTTTAAAGTTAAATAATTAAACCACTAAAGAAAATTATATTATCCGCTAAAAACGGTTTTCTATTTAATCTTTTTAACTATCCACAAATCTTGTGCACCGGTTTTTGCTATTGCTTCTTTGTCGTCATAAATTTCAATTACCGTAAATTTATCGGCAAGTTTCTTTTCGATATCTTTCTTTGTATTATAAGTAATCATCATCCTGTGCCCTTCCCGACCGAATAATTTGGTAAAAGAACCAAATTGTTCCAATTCTTTTTTTTCAAAAGGCAGTAGATTTTCGAAGCAATTTGTACCATGAGTTGTAAAAAGAAACACACCTCCTTTTTTCAATATTCTACAAATTTCATTAAACCATTTTTCTTGATTGTGGTTTTCGATATGAGTAAAAATTGAAATCCCGTAAATAAAACCAAAAAAATCGTTTTCATAATTTGTTGGTGGCATATAATCAATATGCGAATATTCAATTTCCGGCACATTTATTCTGTTCCATTTAATCATTTCAGAATTAATATCGCACCCGAAGATTTGTGTATTCTGCTGAACAAAATTTTTTAAATGCCTGCAAATTCTACTTACACCGCAACCCCAGTCCAGAATTTTTAAATCTCCGGCCGGCAAATATTTTTCAACCCAATCAATTAGTTCGCGTGCAGTATTTTTGCCATCTTCAAAATATAATTTGTAATTAAGCTTATAAGTTTCATAAAGAAAATAATCCGGAGGAAGTATAAAATCGGGGTATTCTTTTCTGAAATTTCTATTCGCTTTTCGGTATTTCATTTTTGTTGAAAAATAAACAAGTTTGTCTAATAAAAAAGTTAATCCGAGCAAATAGAATATTGATTTTATGAATGTTTTTATTTTTAGCTTCATAGAATGAATTATATAATATTCTGAGTTGAAATATAATTAAATAATGTTTAACCACTATGTTTTAAATCACAAAAAAGTACAATTTGAGACATTAAATAAAAAGGCACATTTGGGAAACATTCAAAACTAAACCCAATTCATGCAACCCAGTTTTTTTACCGCAACTCCGGCATTATTAAATAGAATATCAATTTTATTTATCTTTTCCCGTTACGCAAAGCATTTAACATGAAACCTACTAAATGTAGGTTTCATGATTTAATATTAAATTTTTAAAACTCAAAATAAATACTATTTAAATTATCTTCTTCTTTTTAATCTTCTTCTATCAATTTTAACATTCAACCATTTTTCCAAAGCAAAAAGTACTTTTTCCTGTCTTTCTTTATCAAGCGAGGCAATATTAGTACTATGATTTCCACCCGGCATTAGAACTGCAAATGAATTTGTTTTACCTGAAAATTTTGCTCGGGTTGCCGACCACGGATCAAAGCCACCATAAATACAAATTACATTTTCAGCATCATTTGCAATCCAATTTGCTAATCCCTTAACAGCTTTATCGTCAAAGTGTATATCCCAATCCTTTTGAATAAAGAATTGCATATTCGATGCAAAATCGCCTTTTACATATTTCAGATGACCTTTAAATGATTCGGTATTGTAACCGTAGAAGCCCATTTGAGTATATGCTTGATAATTAAATGCTTTCAGCCTATCAACCGATTTCTTTCCAAAAAAATCAAGCGAGCCTTTAAAAACTTTGTAAAGTTCTTTAGTCGATGCATCCGGATTTGGTAAAGATTTATAATCACCGTTTTTATATTGCCACCACGCAAAAGAAAATTCTAAAACCGCATGTTCATAAGCAATATTAAAATCGCCATTGATTTTGTCATTCTTTTTTCTCAAATCTTCCTTGACCATAGGAATTAACTCATCATGCCTATCTAAAAAGGCTATTTGCAAATCATGAATTTTTTTTCGTGCTTCCGGTGTTGAAATACTGTCTTCAATAAAAGGCGATATTCTATGATCTTCAATTTCTTTATTAACCGGAGCAACATATGCAACAGTAACATCAACATCATTCGGATAATGATACCGGTAAAAGAGCGATGTTTGCCCGCCTTTGCTTACTCCTGTATTTATCCACTTGCCTGTATAATATTTTTTCAAGAACATAACAACAGCATGCAAATCGGCAGATTCTTGTTCCACGGTTAAATATTTCCAATTAATTTTATTTGGAATTGATGGTGGAAAATATCTATGTTCTACTTCAATTTCATTACAATTTAGCAAACGTGTAAGTTCTGTTGCACCTCTGCCATAAGCGTAATAGCCTCGATTATGTAAAACAACCGGTTTGTTGAAACCAACATGTTTAATAAAAACTCTTTGGGTAAATTTTTCTCCGTCCGGATTATTGTGATCAACCGGTTGTTCAAAGTTTAGAGTGATAACAAAATTATTAAATTTCCATTGCCCGACATTTTTTAATTCTTCAATTAATTTTAATTCTTTTTGAGCAAATATAAAACTGAAAAACAGTATCAGTAATAAGTTGAATCTTAAAGCATTTTTCATTTTCCTCTCAAATATTTAATTTATTGTTTTTTTATTAATCATCTTTTAAGCTAAATTTTATTTAATTAAAATTATTTCTTTTTGCGGATTAGTTAGCCATTCGGCACCTTCTTTTTTAATTACGATCATTTCTTCAATTGTAGCAATTCCTCTATTGGCAACTGTACATCTCGGTTCAATTGTAAAGACCATATTTTCTTCCAATTTTTTGAATGGTTTTTCAGCATACTTTTCCCATTTGGGGCCAAGCAAAGCCGTTCCATCGTGAGAAAATATTCCTAATTGATGTCCAAGTCCGTGAGGGAATTCTTCGAAACCTGCATCCACAATAATTTTACGAGCCACAGCATCAACCTCCCAAGCCTCAATTCCGGGTTTAATCTTTTGTTTTGCTTGTTCAATAGCATTTACAATTGTATTAAATCCATGCATTACATCCTCGGGTGCCTGCAGTTCGTTTTCATTCAGCACATAAAAAGTTCTTTGGGTATCCGAAACATAATTTTTGTACCGGATTCCAAAATCCATATTTAATATTTCACCCCGTTCAACAGGTTTTTCGCCGGGGGCATAATGAGCTTCGCCGGAACCAAGTCCTGCAAAAACGGCAGGACAAACCGAAGGTTCCCACGCCAACCCGACTTTTCTTTTTGCAGCTTCGGCTTTCATAAAATCAGCAATTTCTATCGATTTCACTCCAGGTCTAAGCCACTTTGCAGTTGCAGCCCAAATTTCTTCGGTTATTTCAACTGCTTTTTTCATTATTTCAATTTCCGTTTTAGATTTTCTTTCCCTAATTGCAGATACTAATCTTTCTGCAGAAACCAATCTGTCCTCCATTCCGATTTCCGCAAGTATTTCGTATAAAGTTAAATACATTCCATATGTAAGTCCATCACAGATTTCACTTCCTTTTGAATAATTAATTGCAATTGTTTTAGGATTTTTTGCTTTCAAATATTTTTGGAAAGGTTCTTTAATTCCGGTAACAAAACCTTCCACATTATCATAAACATTCAAATCCTCAATAGTTGCAACATCAT
>CAZCBD010000204.1:0-4196 GCA_964496755.1 uncultured Melioribacteraceae bacterium | reverse complement strand
ACTAAATTATTTGAATTAAATATAAATTCCGTGCTTGTTGAAGGCGGTTCGAAAATATTTTCTGCTTTTGTTGAATCGGATTTAACGAATGAAATAATTATTTATCAGGCTCCTAAAATATTTGGATCCGGATTGAATGCGTTTGAAATAAATAACAAAAAGGAATTTTGTATAGAAAAAGTTAAACAAATCGGGAAAGATCTAAAAATTAACTTGAGGAAATTTTAATGTTTACCGGATTAATTGAAGAAGTCGGTTTAATTGCTTCTGTTAAGCCAATTGCCGGCGGGAAAAAAATTAGAGTGATTGCAAAAAAAATAATGGAAGATGTAAAAATTGATGATTCTGTTGCAGTAAACGGAGTTTGTTTAACTGCAACTAAAATAGAATTTGATGGTTTTTGGGCAGATGCAGTTGGTGCAACTTTAAATAAAACCACTTTGCATGAAATTAAATCGAACTGTTCAGTTAATCTTGAAAGAGCATTAAAACTTTCAGATAGACTTGGTGGGCATTTGGTCCAGGGACATGTTAATGCCATCGGAACAATTCTTGAAATTTCAAAGCTGGGTGAAAATTATTATTTGGCTATTAGTTATCCATCTCAAATAGCTAAATATTTAATTTCTGAAGGTTCGGTTACTATTGATGGTATCAGCTTAACGATTGCGGATTTGGACAGTTCAAAATTTGGTCTGTCTGTTATTCCACATACTTGGAAAACTACTAATTTACAGCAGAAAAAAGTTGGGGACAAAGTTAATATTGAAACAGATGTAATTGCAAAATATGTTGAAAAGTTACTTATCTTTAAAGATAAGGAAATTAATAAAAACACATCCGATGGATTATCGGAAGATTATTTGACAAAGATGGGATTTTAAAAATGTTTGAACGTAAAATGAAAATCGATACAATTGAAGAGGCCTTAGAAGATATTAAAAATGGAAAGATGGTTATTGTTGTTGATGATGAGGATAGAGAGAATGAAGGTGATATAATTATTGCTTCGGAAAAAATAACCCCTGAAATAGTTAATTTTATTACTCGCGAAGCTCGGGGTATGCTTTGTTGCGGAATAACTCAAGGTACTGCCAAACGATTGGATCTTGAAAAGATGGTAAAAAAGAATACATCTCTTCACGAAACTCCTTTCACTATCACAATTGATTATCAGCATGGAACCACAACCGGAATATCAGCTTTTGATAGGGCGCTTACTATTAATAAAATTGCAGATGAAGCCACAACAGCTGTTGATTTTGCAAGACCCGGTCATATATTTCCTTTAGTTGCTCAAAAAGGTGGAGTATTAAAACGTGCAGGGCACACGGAAGCTGCGGTTGACTTGGCAAGATTAGCAGGGTTAAGACCTTCGGGAGCTCTGTGCGAAATTATGGCCGAAGATGGATCAATGATGCGTTTACCGGAACTTAGGAAATTTGCAGATAAGCATCAATTAAAATTAATTACAATTCAGGATTTGATTGAGTTCAGAAGAAAACGAGAGCAATTGGTTGAGAAAATTTTGGAAATAAACCTCCCTACTCGTTATGGTGATTTCAAACTTCATTTGTATAAAAATGTTTTTGATCAAAATGATAACCCGATTGCTCTTGTTAAAGGTGATGTTTTCGGAAAGGAAAATATTTTGGTCAGAGTTCATTCCGAGTGTTTAACCGGTGATGTTTTCGGTTCTAAAAGATGTGATTGTGGTGATCAACTTTCAACTGCAATGAAGATGATTGACGAAAAAGGTGAGGGAGTGATTTTATATATGCGTCAGGAGGGACGAGGAATAGGTTTGGTAAATAAATTACTGGCTTACGATTTACAAGATCACGGTTATGATACGGTTGAAGCAAATGTTAAACTCGGATTTAAGCCCGACTTACGTGATTACGGATTAGGAGCTCAAATATTAAAAGATTTAGGACTAAGAAAAATTAAATTACTTACAAACAATCCGCAGAAAATAATCGGATTAAAAGGATATGATTTGGAAATTACCGATCGAGTACCAATTGAAATTTGTCCTAACGAAATAAATGAATTTTATTTGAAAACCAAACGTGATAAAATGGGACACGAAATTCTAACAAATGAAATTAAGAAAGTAGAAAATAATATTGAAAATAAAAAGGAGAATTAAAATGGCAAATGTAATTCAAGGTCACCTTTCAGCGAAAGGGAAAAAAATAGCTCTTGTTGCCGGCAGATTTAATGAATTTATCTCCAATAAATTAGTTGGCGGCGCAATTGATTGCTTGGTTCGCCACGATGCCGATGAAGAAAACATTACTACCATATGGGTGCCCGGGGCGTTTGAAATGCCACTTACAGCAAAAAAAATTGCCGAATCTAATAAATATGATGCGGTTATTTGTTTGGGTGCTGTAATTCGTGGAGCTACTCCTCATTTCGATTATGTTTCTTCTGAAGTTTCGAAAGGAATTGCTAATGTAGGATTGGAAACCGGTTTCCCTGTTATTTTCGGTGTACTTACAACAGATACAATTGAACAGGCTATTGAAAGAGCCGGTACCAAGGCCGGCAATAAAGGATGGGATGCTGCCCTTACTGCCATTGAAATGATTGATCTGTTTGAAAAAATATAATTTAATATTAAAGTAAATAAAACCCCTCGGCACAGAGGGGTTTTTATTTTTAAATAATTCATTTTTTGTACGAGTATTTTAAAGTCAAATTATATTTGTAAAATTTTAAAAGGAATGAATATTGAAATTTGTTACAAATAGCTTTTTAGAGTTTTTTAAAAAATTAGAGAAAAATAATAATAAAGAATGGTTTGAAAAAAATCGGGGTAAATATGAATTAAATGTTCTGGAACCGGCCAAAGAATTTGTGCTGATAGCAGGTGAAAAAAATCGAGAATTTATTCCGAATATTAAAGCGATTCCGCGTATTGATAAATCAATATTTCGTCTTCATCGTGATGTACGTTTCAGTAAAAACAAACAACCGTACAAGACAAATATGGGGATTTTCTTTTGGGAAGGAGAATCCAAAAGAATGGAGTGTACCGGATTTTATTTTCACGTAGAACCGAAAATGTTTTTTTTAGGTGTTGGCGTGTATCTTTTTTCGCCCGAATATTTAAAAAAATATAGACAAGCAATTGTAAAACCAAGTATTGCTATTGAGTTAGATTCAATTATAAGGAACTTGATTAAAACAAATGAATTTGAAATTGGTGGAAAATATTATAAAAAAGTTCCGCGAGGGTTTGATAGAGAATATCAATATGCTAATTATCTTCTTTTTAACGGATTATACATCGGGACAAAAAAATTGGATACAAAAATTTTGCTTTCGAAAAACAATCAACTTGAATATATTATTGAAGTTTTTAAAAAATTATCACCTCTTCATAATTGGTTAATGGAAAATATTTATTAAATAAAGGCTATGATAATGGAAAATACAAATAGTCAATCAAGTTCAGGAAAAAAGAAAATCAAAAAAAAATTATATGAAAAAGAATTAAAAAAATTACAAACCGAATTAGTTCGACTTCAGGATTGGATTAAAAGCAAAGGACTCAAGGTAATTGTGATTTTCGAAGGCAGAGATGCTGCAGGAAAAGGTGGTGTTATAAAAAGAATTACTCAACGATTAAATCCGCGTATATGCAGGGTGGTTGCCTTGGGAACGCCAACGGAAAAAGAAAAGACTCAGTGGTATTTCCAAAGATATGTGGCTCATTTTCCATCAGCCGGTGAAATGGTTTTGTTCGATAGAAGCTGGTATAACCGAGCCGGTGTTGAACGTGTAATGGGTTTTTGTACCGATGATGAGTATAAAGAGTTTCTTCGTTCTTGTCCTGAATTTGAAAGGATGATTATTCGCTCCGGGATTATTTTAATTAAGTATTGGTTTTCCGTTTCCGATCAGGAACAGGAAAAACGTTTTCAAAAAAGAATTACAGATTTAACAAAGCAATGGAAATTAAGCCCGATGGATTTGCAGTCCCGTGCTCGATGGGTCGATTATTCCAAGGCTAAGGATGAAATGTTTAAATATACTGATATTAAACAAGCTCCATGGTATGTTGTTAATGCCGATGATAAAAAACGTGCACGATTAAATTGTATTGCACATTTATTGAAGTTAATTCCATACGGAGAAATAGAACATTCAAAAATAGAGTTACCGGAAAAACAGTCCGATATCGG
>CAZCBD010000203.1:0-4235 GCA_964496755.1 uncultured Melioribacteraceae bacterium | reverse complement strand
CTTTTTTTCCGCCCGAATAACCGACTGCTGTTGAAACAACACCCTCGGCTTTTTGAAGGTAAAATTCTACGCCCCAAAAACAGCCCGCCGCAAAATAAGCTTTTTCATATTTATTTGAAAAATTATCAGGTATAAAATTTAGGGAAATTGAATTTACGCAATGTCGTGTATTTTTTTTTGTTAATTGCTCTCCTTCGAAAACATGTCCTAAATGTCCGTCGCAGTTAGTGCAAAGAATTTCTATTCGTTTACCGTCAGCGTCTAATTGTCTTTTTATGGCGCCTTCAATTTCATCATCAAAAGCCGGCCATCCGCAACCGGAATCAAATTTGTAATCGGATTTATAAAGAGGGGCATTGCATTGTTTACAAACATAAGTGCCTTTTTTATAATGTTTATAATATTTCCCGGTATAAGGGAATTCCGTACCTTTATCGATTATTATTCTTTTTTCTTCTTCGGTTAATTTATTTCGATTCATTTTATTCTGAGCTATGTGAAAAATTGAAAAAAACAAAAGAGAAAATAATATTTTTTGAAACATTATAGCCTCCGATTATAATAAGATACAATGTATTATTATATGTTGTTAATTTCAAGTCTTCACCCGATAATGAAATTCAAATTAATTGCAAATTTCTAATAATGATTCGGACGGATCTTTTAAAATAAAAAACTTAGAAGTATACTTAAGATTCTCATTTTGAAGTTCCGTAAAAAAATCCAGTTTTAGAAATTTTGATTTTTGATAAAGATTTTCAAACTGTTCTGAAAAGAATGAAAGATTTACAAATCCAAGTAAATCATCTTTTCCTTTGGGGAAATTGACTAATGATTTATTTAAAGAAACATTAGTTTGGATTAATTCAAAATAAAAGCCATTGTTTTCAATAAATGCAATTTTCAAGTTCTGATCGGGGAATTCAAGACTTTCCGATTCTTTAAAACCAAAATTATTTTTGTACCAATCGATGGAATCATAAATATTACCGACCATTTTTGAAATAATAAATGGTTTAAGCTTTAGATTTTTAATATTAGTATTTTTTATAACATTACAAAAAAATTGCAAATAGTTACCCTCGGGGTCTGTTATGATAAAGTAATTACCGTCAAATAATTCACCTTTTGAAATTTCACGAAATATTGACACTCCGTTTTTCTTAAGATGTTTATAAATGATATTTAAATTGTCAACGGCAAAGCCAAGCTTAGAATAACCGTTTATAACTCTGTATCCTTCCGGCAAAGATAAAGTTGATTCTCTTACGGCCTTTTTATTTTCAATCAATTCAATCCAAAAATTATTTTTTTTCAGAAGTATGGATTTTGCATTCACTGTAGGCGAAGTAATTATAGTATCAATTTTAAAATTTAAATTCTTTTGATACCAGTTCGACATAAGCTTAATATTATCAACATTCAGAGATACTTTAATTGGTGTTAATTTAGGTTGAGCAAAAATAAATGATGATAAAAGTAAAAGTAAAACAGTAGTTTTTTTAATATTCATAATATTTATCTTTCCTTTTTAACTTTATTCATTGGTTTTAACATGCAAAGGCAGGAACCTTTAAGCATCTCGAGATTGTTTTGCTTGATTGGCAATTTATCTTTATCCCACTCAAACATTCCGCCGATTAAATTTGCTACATTAGCAAAGCCTTTCTCTAACAAAAAATGAGTTGCTTCAATACTTCGCAAGCCTGCATTATCAGCCACTATTAAAAGTTTATCCTTTGGTAATGTTTCATATTGATATTTTAATTCCTTTTTGTTCATTAAAATCATTTTGGGTACATCAAAAGCTTTGTAAGAAATTTCGGTTTCTCGCCTAATATCCACAAGTAAGGCATCCTCGCATAAAAGAGTATAGGCTTCTTTCGGGCTATAGTGAAGAATATTTTTAATTATAAATCCTTTTGACATTTTTAATTCAGGCTTGTTTTAACATGATTTGTAGGCTTTGAATTATAAAAAGAAGGTTTGGCAATAAAACTGTTATTTTTATATTTCATCGGAAGTTTATCGCGTTGCCACTCCAATATTCCGCCGGAAATTACAAATATATTTTGGTACCCCAGCTCAATTAAACTTTGTGCAAAGCTTTGTGATTGTAAACCTGTAGAATCAATAATAAAAACAGAAGATTTACTTTTAATATCAATATTTTTAAGGTTAAAATTATTAATGTCAATGTTTTTAACATTTTTAACATTAATTGATTTATATTCAAATTCATAAATTTTCCGAATATCAATAACTAAATAGTTATTATTTGAATTCATTAATTCAAAAGCTTCTCGTGGGGTTTTAATAATCAATTTGTTCATAATAGGTTTTTGTTCATATAGGTTTCAGAGTAATAATTTTATTTCATTAAAATATTTTGAAGCAAATTTTTCCGCTTCACTTTTTGTTTTAGCTTCGGTAATACATCTAATAATTGGTTCGGTATTTGACTTTCTAAGATGCACCCAATGGTTGGTAAAGTCAATTCTTAATCCATCGTCTGTGTTAATTTTTTCGTTTTTGTATTTTTTAATTAATTCGTTAATGATTTTATCCGGATTCGAAGAAGCAATATCAATTTTATTTTTCACAATTTCGTAGCAAGGCAAAGCATTTTTTAATTCACTCATTTTGCCTTCAAATTCCAGTAGATGTTGTAGTGTTAATGCAGTGCCGACAAGTGCGTCTCTTCCGAAATTGGCTGAAGGCAAAATAACACCACCGCTTCCTTCGCCGCCAATAATTGCATTTTGTTCTTTCATTAATTTAACAACATTTGCTTCGCCTACAGGAGAACGAAACACTCGACAATTATTTTCGTGGGCCACATCCTCTACCGCACGTGTTGTGGACAGATTAATTACAATATTACCTTTAATTTTGCTTGTAACAAATTTAACTGCTTGGGTAATTGTGTTTTCTTCAATAAAAGGTTCACCTTTTTCTGTAATCAAAACCAACCTGTCAACATCAGGGTCAACAACTATTCCCAAATCTGCATTAGATTGTTTTACTTTTGCAAATGTTTCGGTTAGATTTTCAGGTACAGGTTCGGGTTTTCTTGGGAAAATACCGGAAGTTTCGCAGTTGAATTTAATTACTTCACAACCTAACGATTCTAATAATTGCGGCATTATATAAACACCGGCTCCGTTAACACAATCGAGTAAGACTCTAAATTTCCGTTTTTTTAATTTTTTCAAATCCAAAAATGGAATTTCCAATACTTTGCTTATGTGGGTTTGTAAAGCTTTATTATCAATAAATGTTTTACCCACTTTATTCCATTCTACGTATTTGTTTTGAGATGAGTTTAAGATATTTAACATTAAAGTATTTTCTTCCGGAGTCATAAACTCACCATCTTTATTCATTAATTTTAATGCATTCCATTCGTTTGGGTTATGACTTGCCGAAATTGCAATTCCGCCAACGGCATTATATTTTTTAATGTTCAATAATACTGTGGGGGTAGGACAAATACCAATATCAATTACATCGTTTCCTTTTAAATTTAAAACACCTTTAACTATGTTATTTAAAGCTAATCCTGTTGAGCGAGCATCGCGACCAACAATAATTTTACCTTTGCCGCAAAATTCCGCAAAAGCCGATGTAAATTTAACAATTTCATCAGGGCCTAATCCGTTCCCGATTATTCCACGAATACCTGAAATACTGACCATTAAAGTAGGCATATTAATTCCATTAAATTTCTGAATGCAAAAAATAACAATATAAAATCAATTAAAAAAATCTCTATTCTTTTCATTTTTTTTGATTAATTAATACTTATCAATTACCTTTGTATTTAAATTTAAAAAGTAAAAAATCGGGGAAAATATGTTTTCAGGAACGGGAACTGCAATAATTACACCTTTTTTAAGTGATTTCAGTATTGACTATGAAAGTTTAAAAAGAATAATTGAATTCCAAATTAATAATGAGGCTGATGCAATAATTGTGTTGGGAACTACCGGCGAATCGCCTGTAATTAATGATGAAGAAAGGGCAGAACTTGTTGAATTTGTAGTTAGAGAGGTTAATCGAAGATGCAAAGTAATTGTAGGAACAGGCACAAATAATCCTGAAGATGTTTTGTTTCATAACAGATCTGCAAAGATGGCGGGAGCCGACGGCTTATTAATTGTAAATCCCTATTACAACAAGGGCACACAAAAAAGTGTGGTTGAACATTACAAGTATATTGATAGTGAAGCCGA
>CAZCBD010000202.1:0-4271 GCA_964496755.1 uncultured Melioribacteraceae bacterium | reverse complement strand
GGCAAGATAACCGATACGAAGTCCGGCTAATCCGTACATTTTAGAAAAGGTTCTGAAAACAACAAGGTTGGGGTATTGATCAATTAATTTCATTCCGTCGGGATAGTCATCTTTTTCTACAAACTCAGCGTAAGCTTCGTCTAGTACCACAATTTTTTTGCCGTCAACAGCTTTCATAAATTTATGGAATTTTTCTTTGTTCCAATATGAGCCTGTGGGATTGTTCGGATTACAAATAAAAAGAATTTTTGTGCGCTTATCAATAGCTTTTAACATTGCTTCATCATCGAAACTGTAATTTTTAAGTGGAATTAATTTTGCTTCGAAGCCGGAAAATTCAGCTACCCATTCATAAACAGCAAAAGTTTTATCTGCAGTGATAATATTATCACCTTCGCGACAAAAAGCTTTTATAACAAAGGCGATAACTTCGTTGGCACCATTGCCCACAATAAATTGATCGGGATCTTTGTCAAATTTTGCAGCAAGTTTTTTTCGTAAAAAATAGGAATCGCCACTTGGATAAACAGCTGCTTTTTGGGCTGGAAAACTTTCAATTATTTTTTTTGCTTCCGGAGGTGGTCCGAGTGGATTTTCATTATTGTTTAAGCGATATAAATAGTTGCAGTTATAAATTTTTTTTAATTCTTCATCCGGTTTGCTAGGTATGTAAGCTTCGAAAGTTTTTATATAGTCCGGAATAAGATTAGTAAGAGAAAATCCCGACATTTTATTCCTCCTCTTTCTTATTACAAATATATTGCAAAACCAATAAGTCGCCTTTGCCGCCATAGGGCAAAATAAAGGAGGGAGTGAAATCATTTGCAAGTAATTCGGGAATAAATAATGAGTGCCAGTTTTGCCCCATATCTATTTCAAAAAAAACATGATTATAGTTTTCCGATTTAAAAAGATTAATGTGTTCTTTTAAGTTTGTTTTAAAATCTTTTCCAAAAATCATTGGTTTAAGTATTACCATTTTTGTTGAACGATTTAATCCGGAAGATAAAACGGAATATTCGTTATCCGTTTCGTCAATGTTCGAAATAGTAATAATCTCACGTGGAAGAAACAACTTTGAATATTGTGAAGAAATATATTCTTTTAATTCAGGATGTATCCATGAAATTGTACCAACATCTTCAAGTAATTCTCGGTAATAAATATTATTGCCATAATAATTGCCGATTATTTCGAAATATTCTTCAGGGAAAAATTTTCCCGGATACCGACATAGCAAACCGTTGTGATTTTCTTTACCTATATTTTCCAAACAATTTTCAACTAATTGTTTGCTAAATTTTTCAGAATTGTTTTGTTCGTAAATGTAAGGGCCAAACATTTCAATTGTATCATTTCCAATATGTTTCCAAAATATTCCTCCCGCTATTAAACCGTTTTTACCTTTTAAGACTCGTGCATGCATGTCGCCGGAAGATACGATATCGGTAAGCATTGCGGAATGTTTAAAAACTTCGTGTAAGTTTTCTTGTTTTTCATATTTCTCAATAAGCGTAGCAATCAACAATACATCTTGGTTTTCGGGTACAACAATTTTTGTTTCCGTTAAATTTTTCGGTGTGTAATCAAGCTTTGTAATATTTTCGTAAGAACGATATTTCATAACGGAAATAAGGATACTATTGTTTTCTTTGCGCATGGAAAAACTATCTGCCATTCTACTTGAAATTAGTAATCCCATTTCATCAAGCGATTTTTCATCATCAATATTAATTTTACTTGTAATATTAAACGCACGCGGATTAAAATTTTTTGAGTCGAATTGTAATAAAAGTTCCATAGAATATTTTTTTGAATTACATGCTACGGATATTTCGCAGCCTCTGTTTATTTTGCACAGATAAGAAAATATTTCTTCCGATGCCATTGTTAGTATGCGCGATTCTTTTTTTGTGAAGTTAAAACTGCTACAACAGTTTTCAACAAACGAGACAATTACAGATAAGAAATTCTTTTCAGCATTTAATTTTAAAAGAGGAAAATTATTCAAATTTATAAACTCCTTAGATAATTGAAATTTGCTTTATTATCAGACATTTATTTACACTAAGTATTTGTTAATAACGAAATAATCAACAAAGTCATATCATCCGATTGTTCCGCATTTTTTGTAAAGGATTTAATTCCTTTTAATATAAAAGCGGTAGCTTCTCGTGAGGATAGTTTGCCGATTTTTGACAAACATTCTTGAAATCGTTTATAATCATACTGTTCGCCCTCAGCATTCATTGCTTCATTTATGCCGTCTGTATAAAGGATAAACTTTTCATCCTTTTTTAGAAAAAATTTACTGGAAGTATATGGTTTAGTTTCGTAAAGTCCCAAGGCCATTCCGTGTTTATCTTTCAAAGGGGAAACTGTATTATCCGAAACAACAAAAGGATAATTATGTCCGGCATTTACATATTCTACAAGTCCTGTTTTTAAATCAATTGAACAAATCAGAAGAGTAACAAAAAGGTTCGATTCATTATTTTCAATTAAATCATGATTTATTTCATCAACAACTTTAGCAATTGAAGTGCCTTTAATAATTTTAGAACGAATTAAAGTTCGCGTAACAGCCATAAACAAAGAAGCGGGAACGCCTTTGCCTGCAACATCGCCAACAGTAAAAATAAGTTTGCTTTCATCAACAAAAAAGAAATCGTAAAGATCGCCGCCAACTTCTTTTGCCGGTTCAAGAAAGGCATGCAAATCCAAATCAGATCTATCCGGAAAGGGAGGGAAAATTTTAGGAATCATTCCCATTTGAATTTGATGTGCAATGCGTAATTCACTTTCAATTTTTTCTTTTTCAGAAGTGGTTATTTTTAAATCTTCAATATAGTTGTTTAGTTCCAGTTGCATTTTTTTAAATGAATCATGCAAAATTTTAATTTCATCTTTTGAATTAATTTCAGGTAACTTCACTTCAAAATTTCCGCTTCCGATTTTTTTAGCAATTTCAGAAAAAAAGCTTAAGGGTTTTGTAAGTTTTTTTGATATATAGGTGATTAAATAAATTAGTAAAATTATTCCTGCAACTGCTATTGCAATAATCATTAAAGATAAATTATTTAATGATGAATAAAGTTCTGTTTCAGGATAGATTACAGCTAAAGACCATTTGTTGGAATTTAGGGGAGTATAAAATATTTTCGAAGCTTCCGGAAATAAGATACCGTTAATTTTTTCAAAGCCTGATTTGCCCGCAATCATTTTTCGTCCTATTTCTCTGTTAGCCGGAAAATTAAATTCTTCGGCTAAAGAAAAGATGGTATGGTTCAGTATAAAATTTTTTTGCGGGAAAGTAACTAATGTTCCTGTTTGACTAATTACAAATGCAAATCCTTTATCGAATATCTTTATTCCTGAAACCAAATCATCAAGCCAGCTAAGCGAAATATCGATTGTTATAATACCTCGGAATTTTTTTACTCCGTTTACTATTTTGTAAAAGGGTACGGAGTAGGTTGTCATTAATATATTTCCACCGCCCTCATCAAAATAAGGTTCGCTCCACCAAGGGGCATTTAATCTTTTGGGAATGAGATACCAATCCTTACAAAGATAATTATACTCTTCCGAATCTAGATTTGTTGTTAGAATTTTATCGTTCTTTTTATATACGTAAGGTGAAAAGCGATATAAGTCCTTTTTAAAACCGAAAGGTTCAAATGCTATTGCTGCACCATAAATCTCATTATTGTTTTTTACAATTTTTTTTAACAAATCCAGTAAATCATCTTTCCCGTTAAATTTAATTGTTTCAAGTACAAGTGCAACGTTAAAAGGGATTTTAGAAGATTTGCTAATTACGGCATCAATTTTATTTATATTTTTTTCAGCAATATTTTTTGCATTTTCTTCGATTGTATTTAGCAATAAATTATGTGAAATAATATAAAAAGCAGTAATTATAAAAATTATAAGTACAGAAACTATCGGTACAATAAATAAATTAAGCTTAAATGAAAAAGTGTTTCGTTTTATCAATTTATTCTCCGGGGTATAAATCCTTATAACTGAAATTAATTTTTAATTTCCCAATTGAAGTAAATATTTTAATTGCATTTTGGAAATCTTTCTTTTTTAATTTACAATTGGGTGAGGCGGAATTTTTGAAATCGAATAGATCTTCCATTCGAGAAAGCATCCACATTTGATGAGGTTTGTTAAATGGGATATGATATTCGTTCATTATTTGTTTAGTAATTTTTATAATTTCTTCTTTAGGTGGTTCTATTTTTTTTGGTATTATTGTTTTC
>CAZCBD010000201.1:0-4293 GCA_964496755.1 uncultured Melioribacteraceae bacterium | reverse complement strand
ACAATACACAAGTTTTCAACTTTCCTATTTATTTTGATGTTAAGGTAAAATCAAAAAACTTTATCGCTAAAATCTTCGAAGCGGCAATTACTAAAAAGGATGAAGATCATTTTCTAATTTCCTTAAGAGAGCGTAGCAATAGAATCGAGAAAATTAATCGCTTTCTGGATGAAAGAAAAATGTTTTACAATTTATTAAGACAAATTCCGTTTGGTGTTATTTTAACTGATATCAACGGGGTTTTTAAATTTATGAATACTGAGTTTACGGAAATATCCGGTTATAATTTTAATGATTGTCGTACTTTATCCGAATGGATAAATCTTGTTTCCGAAAACCAAAACGATGGTAAAAAGATTTATGAATTATTGAACAATATAAATTATAATAAAAGAAGTCTTCGGGAACGAACAATTCCACAATCATTTAAAATTAAAAATAAATCGAAACAGAATTTAGAATTAATTTTTACTTGTATTGAAATATCCAAAGATAGAAAAGCATATGTATTTCAAGATATTACAAAATATAGACGCTCTGAAATTGCCTTAAGTAATTCTCTCGATAATTTGGCAGCAAATAAATTTTTATTGGAAAATAAAAATAAAGAGCTTGAAATTTTAAATGCGAAATTAAAAGAATCCGAAAAAGTTCTTAGAGAAATTAATGCAAATAAAGATAAATTCTTTTCTATTATTGCCCATGATTTGCGTGCGCCATTTAATGCATTGTTAGGAATGACATCTTTTATTCGCGATGATTATGACAGTTTGGATAATAAAGAATTGTTGGATATGATTTCCGAAATAAATGATGCTTCTAAAAATTTGTTTGAATTATTGGAAAATCTATTGAATTGGGCACAGGTAAATACCAAATCAATAACCGTAAAACAGGAAAAAATAGAATTAAAATCTTTTGCCAATCAAATAATTTTTTTGTTAAAACATTTTGCCAATTCGAAAAATATTTTAATGTCAAATAAAATTGATAACGATGTTTTTGTTTGGGTTGATAAAAAAATGTTAAGTTCAATTTTTCAGAATCTAATTTCAAATGCCATTAAATTTACACCGAAACAAGGAAAAGTTAATCTTCAGATAAGTAGTTTGGATGAGTACTTTGTTGAAGTGAAAATTTCCGATACCGGTATAGGAATGCCTGCTCATGTTTTGGAAAGTATTTTTGAAATTTATACATTAACTTCAACCTTGGGCACGGAAAATGAAAAGGGTAGCGGCCTAGGTCTAATTCTTTGCAAAGAATTTATAGATAGAATTGGTGGCGAAATTAGAGTTGAATCCGAGCTGAACAAAGGGACGGATTTTTTTATTAAATTACCGTTATTTGTTTCTAACTAACTTATATGTTTTCTTTTTGTAATACCTAATCTTCATCCTTCAAATTTTTATATATTCCAAAATAAAACGGGAGTAGTTTAATATTAAATATTATGTTTCTTTAGATAGAAATATTTTGTTATCTTTTCAGTTAAAATTTTCAATAAAAATCAAGATATACTACTATGGAATTAGACGCAAAAAAAGCTCTTGAAAGTTTACGCAACCAAATAAATAATATTGATGCTGAAATATTAAATCTGCTTTCGAAAAGACGTGAAAAAAGTCAGGAAGTAATAAAAACAAAAAATATTAAGCAGCTTCCTATCAGAGATAAAAATCGTGAAGAAGAATTATTAAAAAGTTTAGTGGCTTTTGGGAAAGAAAAAGGACTTGACAGCCATTTGGTGCTAAAGATTTTTAGCGACATAATTGAAGATTCTGTAAGATTGCAGCAAAAATATGTTCAAAAAGAAGTAAATAAAACTTCAGAAGAAAATGAATCGTTAAGAATAGCAATCCAAGGAATTTATGGCTCATATAGTTCGTTGGCCGCAAAAAAGTTTTTTAGTGATAATGCAGATCAAATTGTGTTTATCGGCAAGCATACTTTTAATGAAGTGGTTCGGGCCGTTGAAAAAGGCGAAGCCGAATATGCAATGCTTCCTGTTGAAAATACTACAAGCGGTGGTATAAATGAAGTTTATGATGCATTGTTGCATACGAACTTATCAATTGTAGGGGAAGAGATTTTTTCAGTCAAACACTGTTTGGTGGGAATTGAAAATATTCACGAAAGTAAAATAAGAAAAATATATGCTCATCCGCAGGCTGCTTCACAATGCAGTAAGTTTCTTGCTAAAATTCCGGATTGCCAAATTGAGTATTATACAGATACTGCAATGTCTGCCCAAAAAATCAAAGAATTAAATGATCCGACTATTGCTGCTATTGCAAGCAAGCAAGCGGCAGATGTTTTTGAATTAAAAGTTTTGGCCGAAGAAATAGCAAACCAAGAAGGGAATTTTACCAGATTTTTAATTGCGGCACGAAAAGCTGTAGCAGTTGATGAAAGAATACCCAGCAAAACATCTTTAATTATGGCAACCGAACAAAAACCCGGTGCCCTTGTTGATGTTTTGTTTGTTTTTAAAAAACGTAATCTGAATTTAACTAAATTGGAATCTCGGCCTATTATCGGCAATCCGTGGGAAGAAATGTTTTATCTTGATTTTATTGGAAATATTTCGGATGAAAATATAAAAGATGCTTTGGATGAAATAGGTCGTTATACAAGGTTTATGAAAATTTTAGGAAGTTATCCCTCGCAAGAAATTACCAGGGCAAAACTGAAAACACCTGTTTTTGAAGAAGATATTGATGATCAACAAAAAGCGGGAAATGAAGTTAAAAAGAACGAAAGCAAAAAAGTTAAATCTTATAAACTTACAAGCCGCGAATATAAAAGTGAAGATACAATTGTAAAAGTAAAGGATGTTGAAATTGGCGGCGATAATTTTATTGTTATGGCAGGCCCCTGCTCGGTTGAATCTGAAGAGCAAATAATGCAATGTGCCAGAGAGGTAAATGAAAACGGAGCCCATGTTTTAAGAGGGGGTTGTTTTAAACCCCGCACTTCGCCGTATGCTTTTCAGGGGCTGGGAATGGAAGGCGTTAAATATCTTCACAAAGCAGGCAAAAGTTATGATTTGCCGATAATTACAGAGGTTTTAGCAATTGAACAGATTGAGGATGTATTACCATACACCGATATTATTCAAATCGGTGCCAGAAATATGCAAAATTTTTCTTTGCTAAAAGAAGTAGGTAGAACCAGCAAACCGGTAATGCTGAAGCGTGGAATGATGTCTTCGCTCGAAGAATTGTTGAATGCTACAGAATACATTTTAGCAGGCGGAAACAGGCAGGTTATATTGTGTGAAAGAGGCATTAGAACATTTGAAACCGCAACAAGAAATACGCTTGACTTAAGTGCCATTCCAGTGTTAAAAGAGTTAACGCATTTACCGGTTATTGTTGATCCGTCGCATGCCGTAGGGCAAAGAGACAAAGTAATTCCGCTTGCTTTGGCTGCAAAGGCAGTTGGCGCACATGGAATTATGGTAGAGTTTCATCCCGATCCTTCTGTTGCTAAAAGTGATGGACCGCAAGCATTATATTTTAGTCAATTTAAATCTTTAATGAAAAAGATTTATGAAATCTAATAATTGAAATTTTATAAAAATTTTTCAATATATTTTAAATTTGTCGAATTAAATGCGGGGTTTCTATGGAGAGTAAATTATATTTTTACAGAGCTTTTGTTTCAAAAGTATATGACGGCGATACCATTACAGTTGATATTGATTTAGGATTAAACGTAAATCTGAAAGGCGAAAAGGTTAGGTTGTTTGGAATTAATGCACCCGAAATGAGGGGGCAGGAAAAGCAAAAAGGAAAAGTATCCAGAGATTTTTTACGTTCATTGGTTCTCAAAAAAAATATTTACATCAAAACAATTAAAGACAAAAAAGGTAAATACGGTAGATATATTGCCGAGGTTTTTGTTAATGATAAATTATCCGATGAGTTAATAAATGTAAACCGACTTATGGTAAAAAAAGGATTTGCAGTTGAAAAAAATTATTAAAATTCCGGATAGACTTCATAAGCCTTAGTTAAAATTTCCTCATATTTTTTTAAAGAAATTTCTTTAGCGCCAAACATTTTTAGATGTTCGGTCTGAAACTGAACATCAACAAGCAAAAATCCTTTATTTTTTAGATGTTTTAAAAGAGTAGCCAAAGCTGTTTTTGAAGCTTGTGTTTTTTTTGAAAACATTGACTCGCCAAAAAATGCGCCGCGAAAAGTTACTCCATATAAACCACCGATTAATTTATTGTGTTGATAAACTCCAATGGAATGTAAAGAATTTAATTTTTTTAATCCTGCA
>CAZCBD010000200.1:0-4403 GCA_964496755.1 uncultured Melioribacteraceae bacterium | reverse complement strand
AGTGAAAATTAATAACGAATCATTTTCATATGATAATTCCGCAATTCTTTTTGTTGCATCAACATTAATTCTATTTACATCTTCCTCCGTCAAATTTTCACATTTCCCAGGATTGCTTAATGCCGCCAAGTGAATTACAATTTCAGGTTTGAATTCTAAAAATATTTTTTCCAATCTTTCAAAATTTATAATATCAAGTTGTTCACTTCTATAATTAAGACAATTCCCCGGCTTTGAATAATAAAGGGTAAATACTTCATCACTTTCACCAAATTTTAAATTCAGATATTGACCGAAAAAGCCGCCGCCGCCTGTAATTAGTACTCGCATTTTCAACCTATTATAATTGAAGATTAAAAAATAATATAATTAAAAGTTATTTTATTTCAAATTTCAATAAATTTGTATTCTCACAATTTTTAAAATTTAATTTACAGGTTCCTCATGCTAATAGGTGCCCATACTTCAATTTCCAGTGGAGTTTCAAATGCAATCAGACGCGCAAAAAAATTAGGCTTTACGGCTATTCAAATTTTTACAAAAAACAATAATAGATGGACCGGCAAAGAATTATCCATTGACGAAATAAATTCTTTTAAACTTGAATTAATTAACTCTAAAATAAAATTTGTTGTGGCACATGATTCGTATCTGATTAATTTATGTGCTGCAAACAAAGAATTGTTATTAAAATCACAGAAAAGTTTTATTGACGAAATTAATAATTGTGAAAAGTTGGGAATTGAATACTTAAACTTTCATCCGGGCTCGCATGTTGGGCAAGGAGAAAAAAAAGGTATCGATAAAATTATTGAATCATTAAATATTGCTCACACAGAAACAAAAGATTCAAATGTACAATTAATGCTTGAAACAACTGCAGGACAGGGAACCGCATTAGGATATACTTTTGAACAACTTGCTGATATTATTGCCAAAGTAGAATGCCCCGAAAGAATGTGTGTTTGCATTGATACCGCTCACATTTTTGCAGCCGGTTATGATTTTAGAAATAAACTCGATTTTGACAAAACCTTTACAAAATTTGATAAATTGATTGGAATTAATAAATTGAAATGTTTTCATATAAACGATAGCAAAAAGGTTTTAGGCTCCAGAGTTGATCGTCATGAGCATATTGGGAAAGGTGAAATCGGTTTAAGCGGATTTTCTAATTTAATGAATGAACGGATTTTTAATAACATTCCTAAAATTTTGGAAACTCCTAAGGAAAAAGAACAACTGGAGGATATTGAAAATATAAATCTATTGAAATCATTAGTGAATCATAATTAATCATTCCTTGTTTCTATGTAAAGTATTATATTTGTGTTTTGTAATTCAAACAGAAAGGATGCTTAGATGTCAAGTAATTTTGGTACTTTATTTCGGATATCAACTTTTGGCGAATCACATTGTAAGGGAGTGGGAGTTATAATTGACGGTTGCCCTCCAAAGATCAAACTAAACGAAGAAGATATCCAACTTCAACTTTCACGACGCAAACCGGGGCAAAGTGAATTGACAACAAAACGAAATGAAGAAGATAAAGTTACAATTTTATCGGGCACTGAAAACAATTTGACACTAGGTACCCCGATTGCATTATTCGTTGCTAATAAAGATCAACATCCAACTGATTACAAGGAAATGCTGAATATACCACGTCCATCGCACGCTGATTTTACATACCTAAAGAAATATGGCATTAAAGCCTCAAGTGGTGGCGGACGTTCAAGTGCTCGTGAAACTATTGGTACTGTTGCCTCGGGAGCCGTTGCCGAAAAAATTCTCAAGGAATGGTTTAACATTGAAATAATTGCGTGGGTTAGTTCAGTTGCAAATATTACTTGCCCGCATATTGATATGGATAAAATCTCCAGAAATAAGGTTGATCAATTTATTACTCGTTGCCCCGATGAAAAAACTTCTAATCAAATGATTCAACTTATCACGCAAACTAAAAAGGAAAAAGACTCCTTAGGTGGCACTATAACTTGTGTTTGTAGAAATGTACCGGCCGGATTAGGCGAACCGGTTTACGATAAACTTGAAGCTAAACTTGCTCAAGCTATGCTTGCAATTCCATCAACAAAGGGTTTTGAAATAGGATCCGGCTTTAACGGTACATTATTAAAAGGATCTGAACACAATGATTTATTCCAAATAAAAAATGGAAAATTGAAAACTCGAACAAACAATAGCGGCGGAATTCAAGGAGGAATTTCAAATGGTGAGAACATATATTTTAAAATAGCTTTCAAACCACCTGCTACTATTGGACAAGCTCAAACAACTGTAGATTATGCCGGTAATAATGTAGTGCTGGAAGCCAAGGGCCGCCACGATCCGTGCGTTTTACCACGCGCTGTTCCTGTGGTTGAAACTATGGCAGCATTGGTATTAATGGATATGGTTCTACAACAAAAAGCTAGAAAAGAATTAATTTAATGGGGTTCCAAAACTCTACAAATAATAATTCCCGTTTGATGCTTGTTACTTAAAATATATTCGCCTATTGATCTTTTGGAAATTTGAACTTTTTTACCAACATTTGGGGCATGAATCAAATAAGCTTTGTTTTCTTTTTTAATAATCATTCCAACATGCGAAATATCCAACCCCTTTATATTTGTAGTAATTCCTACTATATCTCCCGAATGAAATTTATTTTCTTGCTCCGATATATGACTTTGTGGAATAAAATTAAATTTAATATTGTTTAAATTATTTTCAACAATTTTCAAACTATCAATAAATTCGGGATATTTAATAAGTTCCGGATAAAATTTAAAATTCTTTGTCATAAAATTTATTTGCTTGTCATACAAAACCGACTTAAAGTTCGAAGTAATATTTTTTACAATACCCCTTTTATCCATTTCAAAAATCCATTCGGAGAAATAATGCAAACGAGAAGCAAAAGTCTTTTTGACACCGTTTCTGTAACGAATATTTTCAATTTGAGTTAAAAAATTTTTGTAGAAAACTTCAGGCGAAAAATCCCCGTGTAATTTTATTGTTCTGGCCAAAGCAACTACCGCTTCAACAAAAGTATAACAATCAACACCCTCAAGATTAACAATCAATTTTTCTTCTCGAATGTTTCTGAGAGTATTTGCTTTGTATTCGGTACCAATAAATTTTTTTGCCAATAAAACAACTATACTATCGATAGGCAATTCCTGATAATTGTTGTCGATAATAAATTGAACTTTACTAAAACAAGATTCAACTTGCCGGGGTATTTTCCGAATCATTTCCTGGGCTTGTAGAAATACAAATGAAAAAAACAATATTAATATTAAAGTTTTTCTCAAATTGGCAAATCCTCATCAGGTGCAGAAGGTATATTTTGTACGGGAGTTGAATGAAACAAATCAAGATTATCATACCTAGCATATTCTTTAATAAATCTTACCTTTGCTGTTCCAGCTGGTCCGTTTCTTTGCTTAGCTACAATTACTTCGCCAATGCCTTCGGTTGAATTACCATCAGCATCTGTTGTAATGCCATAAGCTTCGGGTCTGTACAAAAATAAAACCAAATCGGCATCTTGTTCAATTGAACCGGACTCGCGCAAATCAGATAACATCGGACGCTTATCATTCCGACTTTCAACAGCACGATTTAACTGCGATAAAGCAATTACAGGAATATTTAGTTCTTTTGCTAATCCTTTTAAAGACCTTGAGATTATTGATATTTCTCTCTCTCTACTTTCAACTCTATCCGAGCTGGTCATTAGTTGCATATAATCAATTATAACCAATCCGATATTTTTTTCTGCCTTTAGTCTTCTGCATTTTGCACGAATTTCCAAAACGGTTTGCCCCGGAGTATCATCAATATAAATCGGGGCTTCGCTCAATTTATGAGCAACTCTGCTAATTTTAGGTCCATCTTCAACTTTGAATGTTCCGGTTCTAACACTATGGGCATCAATTCGTGCTTCGGAACAAATTAAACGAGTTACTAATTGTAAGGTAGCCATTTCAAGACTGAAAATAGCAATAGGCACCTTATGATCAACAGCTGCATTCCGTGCAACAGAAAGAGCAAATGCGGTTTTACCCATTGCCGGACGAGCAGCTAAAATAATTAAATCCGTCTTCTGAAAACCACCAAGCAAATCGTCCAGCTCATAAAGTCCCGAAGGCACGGCAATACTAGACATATCTTTTGAATGAATGGCTTCGATATGTTCAATTGCATCTCGTACGGCTCTGTCCATTGATTGATACGATTCTTTATAACCATCCTCGGTTATTTGAAATATTTTTGACTCTGCCTCATCCAATAAATCAAAAACGTCTGTCCTGCCTTCGTATGCCGAAGTGGCAATTTCATGCGATACGGAAATCAAATTTCTTAGAATTGATTTTTCCAAAATAATCTTTGCA
>CAZCBD010000199.1:0-4446 GCA_964496755.1 uncultured Melioribacteraceae bacterium | reverse complement strand
TTATTGCTATTTATAAGTTTAAATCAGTTTCAGCACGCGAATTTCTATCCATCAATTCATAGGTTGCAATAATCGGATCTTTATCTTCAAATAAGATTTGATAAACGGAAGAAATAATGGGTGTAGAAACATCATTAACTTTAGCAAGTTCAAAGGCTGATCGGCAAGTTTCAACGCCTTCGGCCACCATATCCATTTTATTAAGAATTTCTTTTAATTTTTTCCCTTTTCCCAATTGTTCGCCTACAAATCTATTTCTACTGTGTTTGCTATTGCAGGTAACAATTAAATCACCCATTCCCGAAAGGCCGGAGAATGTTTCTCTTTCAGCTCCGAGTTTAATTCCGAGACTTGCAATTTCATGAAGGCCACGTGTAATAATAGCCGCTTTAGTATTATCTCCAAAACCGGCACCGTCACAAATACCAGCACCAATGGCAATTATATTTTTTAGTGCGCCGCCAAGTTCAACGCCAATTATGTCGGTAGAAGAATAAACCCTGAAATAGGATGTAATAAAAGTGCCTTGAATATGTTTTGCTGTATTTTCATTTATTGATGAAGCAACCACAACGGTTGGAATTCTTTTAGAAACTTCTTCTGCATGACTAGGTCCGGATAAAACTCCGATTAGTTCCGGATTAACTTGCGGAAGAACTTCTTTAATAATTTCATCCATTCTAAGGTGAGAGTTTTTTTCAATTCCTTTTGATACATTTACAAAAGTAACGTCTTTAAAATTAAAATTTTTCATTTCAATTAACACACTTCTAACAAATTGAGAAGGAACGGCAATAACAATCATATGCTTATTAGAACAAGCATCTTTTAAAGAGTGTGTTATTTGAATTTCATCAGGTATTTTTATTCCCGGCAAGTATATTTTATTTTCTCGGGTTTTATTTATTTGAGTAGCATACTTTTTATCGTATTCCCAAAGGCAAACATTATGACCGTTGAAATGTAATAAAATTGAAAGTGTTGTGCCCCAACTTCCGGCACCTATAACAGAAATTTGCATATAAAATTATTTCTTTTTTGAAAAATTGATTTTACTTTCAGTACCTTTCAGCAATCTAAAAACATTGGTTCGATGGGTAAATAGAACCAATAGTGCAATTGCAATTGTAAAAGGCAAAACTATTCCATATCCATTAATATCAACGTGAAAAATATTTTCGCGTATCGCAATAATTATCGGAAGAGAAAAAGCAGCAGACAATGAGCCTAAACTGATATATCGTGAGATTGAAACAACAACCGCAAAAATTATTACGGCAAAAAGTATATCAACGGTAACTACCGAAAGTAGAAAGCCGAGAGCGGTTGCAATGCCTTTTCCGCCTTTGAATCCTGCAAATATTGTCCAAATATGTCCGATAACGGCAAATAAACCTGCAATTATTTGAATTAACGTAAAATCATCAAATGGTGTGATGTTATTAAAAGGTATATTTCCATAGTGCAATCGTGCAATAACAATTACTGCAAAAGCACCTTTGAGAGCGTCTAATAAAATTGTTGTTAAGCCTAATTTCCATCCGAGAACTCTGAATACATTAGTGCCTCCGGCATTACCGCTTCCATATTTTCGGATATCGATTCCTCTTGAAACTTTACTTATTATTATTGCAGTCGGGATTGAGCCAACTAAGTATGAAAGCAATAAAATAAGAAGAAATAAAAACATAATAAATCCTTCTGTTTGTATAATGTAAACTTATTGAAATTATAATTCTAATACAACTTGTCTATTATTTGTTGTCTGTTATTTGTTTTGATTTTCAATGATAAATTTAAATAATTCCAAATCGTTTTTATCTGTAATTTTAAAATTTAATGTTGAACCTTCTACAATATGAACTAATTTCCCAAAATGCTTAACAATAGAAGTATCGTCGGTTGCATTAAAATTTGTTTTTTTAGCGTAATCAAAAGATTTCATCAACGTTTTATACCTGAAAATTTGGGGTGTTTGAATCTGAAATAAATTAGTTCTATCAACATAACTATCAATTTTATTATTAAATCCATAGCATAAAGTATCTTTCGATTTTAAAGCTACAGCTACATTATCGGAAGTTTCGCTTTCAAATATAGCTCGGGCTAAGATTTCTTTTGATAGCAATGGTCTTGCGGCATCGTGAATTATAATTTGTAAATTGTCTTCGGAAGCGGAGGTATTTATTGAGGAAAGAGCGTTAAAAACCGAATCTTGCCGCTCGTTTCCTCCTTCAATAATTTTTGTAATTTTGTGTAAAGAATACTTGGTTATAATATTTTTTAATAAATTAAAATATTTTTTTTCCGCTGGAATAATAATTTCATCAATTAAAGGTGATGAATTAAAGGTTTCCAGTGTATATGCAATTACTTCCTTTCCGCAGACGTTAATATATTGTTTGGGTGTTGTGTTACCAACTCTTTTTCCTTTACCTCCGGAAGGTATTATGGCAATTCTTTTCATAATTGTTAAACAATTAACATTGCGTCGCCATAACTCAGAAATCTGTATTTTTCTTTCAAAGCTTTTTTATAAGCTTTCATTACAAAATCATAACCTCCAAAAGCACTTGTTAACATAAGCAAAGTAGATTCGGGTGTATGAAAATTTGTAATTAATTGGCGAACTATTTTAAATTCATAAGGTGGAAAAATAAATTTATCTGTCCATCCGAAGTTTGCTTTTGCATACCCTTCGGCTGTAACGCTGCTTTCCAGAGCGCGAGTTGTACTGGTGCCGGTTACAAAAACTCTTTTTTTAGAATCAATTGCCTTATTAATTTCTGCAGCAGTTTCTTCCGGAATATAGAAAAATTCAGAATCCATTCTATGTTTTGTTAAATCCTCAACTTCAACAGGTCTGAAAGTACCAAGACCGATATGCAAAATTACGGGTACTATTTTTATGCCTTTTTTCTTAATCTTGCTTATCAATTGTTTAGTAAAGTGTAATCCGGCGGTAGGAGCAGCTACAGATCCATCTTCCGATGCAAAAATAGTTTGATAATTGTCTCTATCTTCGGGCACTACATTTCTTTTAATATAAGGTGGTAATGGTGTTAATCCGATTTTTTCGATTTCTTTATAAATATCATCGCTGCTACTATTAAATCTAACAGTACGTCCTCGTGAAGTAGTATTATCAATTACCTCGCACCATAAATCATCATTAAAATAAATTCTATTTCCGATTCTAACTTTGCGTGCAGGGTCAACAATAACATCCCAAATATTTTCTTCTTTATTTAATTCTCTTAAAACAAAAACTTCAATTTTTGCATTAGTTCTTTCTTTTTGACCATATAAACGAGCTTGCATTACTCTTGTTTCGTTTACAACTAAAACATCGCCCTTGGACATATAGTCAATAATATCACTAAATTGTTTATGCTCAATAGTTTGTTCTGCGCGATTAAGAACCATTAATCTTGCAGAATCTCTTGGTTCTGCCGGAAAGTTTGCAATTGCTGTTTTGGGTAAATTATATTTGAAATCGGATAACTTCATTTTTTCTCCTTTTATCACCTTGTCGTTAACAACAAATATTTTAATAAAAAAAATCGAGAGAGAATTATAAAATTCTCTCTCATAAATAATTTATTAACCAGCAAATATACTAAAAAAATTAATTTTTCTTTGATGTTTTTTTAGTAGCTTTTTTTGCTGCTGATTTTTTCACAGTACTTTTTTTAGTAACCTTTTTTGCTGCTGATTTTTTGGTAGTAGAGGCTTTGGGAATATCTCTTAAAGCTGCTCTAGCTGCTGCTAATCTAGCAATAGGAACTCTAAAAGGTGAGCAGGAAACATAATTTAGTCCTACTCTGTGGCAGAATTCAACAGATTCAGGTTCGCCGCCATGTTCGCCGCAAATACCTAATTTAATGTTTTCTCTTGTTGAACGACCTTTTTCAACTGCTATTTTTACTAATTCTCCAACACCGTTTTGATCCAAACTTTCAAATGGATCACGAGGTATAATTTCTTGTTCAACATAAATTGGCAAGAATTTACCGGCGTCGTCTCTTGAAAGACCAAATGTGGTTTGGGTTAAGTCGTTTGTACCAAATGAGAAGAATTCTGCTACTTCGGCAATTTCATTTGCAGTAACAGCTGCACGAGGCAGTTCTATCATTGTACCAACAAGATAATTTACTTTTTTACCTTTTTCTTTAAATACTTCTTTAGCTACGGCTCTAACAATTGCAGCTTGTTTTTTCAATTCATTTACATGGCTAACCAAAGGGATCATGATTTCAGGTTTAACGGAAATTTTTTCTTTTGCAACTTCGATTGCAGCTTCGAAGATTGCACGAGCTTGCATTTCAATTATTTCAGGGTAGCTTACTCCAAGACGGCAACCACGGAAGCCTAGCATTGGATTAAATTCGTGCAAGGATTCTATTTTTTCGTCAACATCTTTAATTGTAATTCCTAACGATTTTG
>CAZCBD010000198.1:0-4519 GCA_964496755.1 uncultured Melioribacteraceae bacterium | reverse complement strand
GCTATTATCCGAAGTTAATTTTAAGATAATATCTTCATATTCAATATTATCTTGAATGTAAAATGCAGCAAATACAGGTTTATGAGGAGCATAGAAACCATCTTCGTCGGTTTCGTTACCAAAAATATCATAACCGTAGTTGTCAACACCCTGAGCTAATAATATTTTTCTTTTTTCAAGATTTTCGTCAAAAGTTGTATTGTCCGCTTTAGCTTTAAGTCTAGCTTGATTTAATGAACTGGCAAAACTTGTTTGGCCACCAACCCACCAGCTTCTGATAGTATATTGTTTATATTCACCACCTATTTTTATATTGTGATGCTTGCCGGCTAATAATGTTAAATCGCCTTTAAATATTAAACTGTTTTCTTTGTATTTGTAATGGTTGGCTTCAATCCTTCCCTGAGGAGAATAATGCCATCCATATACATATGGCCTATACGGACCGGCAAATCTACCGTGACGTGATGCTAATTTTTTATCCTTTGCAGATCTTGTCCATATAACACCTGTTTCGGCATTAGCAACACTATCGCCATATGCCCAATAATTTTCTTTTAAGTATTGGTCTTCATTATGATTGTATCTTGCCGTATAACCAACTGAAAGTTCATAAAACATATTCTTACTTAATACATGGGTTACTTTCAATGATGTAAATAAATTATTCCTATAATTTTGGAAAAATCTATCATTATAAATATCTCCAAGTCCTGAACCACCTTGGTCAGCAACACTATTTGTATAAGAACCGCTAAGTCTTATGGTTATAGGATTTAAATCAAAAAGAAATGAAGCGGTATGAGTAAATCTTTGATACTTGTTATTCATTCTAACGCCGGCCGGATACCATACTCGTATTGAATCCTTTGTGTCAGGATCTGTTAAAACACCAAAATCATATCCGTCAATTCCGTTTTTATTTCCAGAACGATCAAATCTGTGCGAAAGATTATAGAAGAATTTAATCTTATTCGAAAGCACAGGCCCGCTTATCGATAAACTGGACTCATTTACACCATACCAGTATGTGCCTAAACGTTTTGTTTGATTATAAAAATCTTTGGCACTTTGGAAACCGATATTATCTGTAAAATATTCGTAACTTGCATGAAATTTTGAGCCACCGGTTTTAATAGCAGTTCTGATTAAACCCGCATTAGAACCACCATATTCAGCCGAATAACCGCCGGATTCAAGTTGAACTTCTTCAATAGCATCATTTGCAATTGAAATTGCTCTACCACCACCGGTTACATTTGTAATTGAAACACCGTCTAAGTAGTAGCCCACTTCGTCACCTCTACTACCACGAATACGAACAGTACCATCATCAACCACACCGGCTTGAGTAGCAACAATATTGCTAACTCCCCTTACCGGTAAGTTTTTAATGTCTTCGCTAGTAGTAATACGAACTGCTGAAGTAGCGTCTTTTTTAATTAAAGGTTTTTTCGCTACAACTGTTACGGCACCAATTGAAATATCATCGCTTGGAAGTTCAAAATTTACATATGCTGTTAAATCAGCATTAACACGAACTTCTTGTTTTGTGATTGTTTGATATCCCAAATATTGGGCTCTAACACTGTAAACACCCGGATCTACGTTATTAATAACGTATTCACCATTTTCGTCTGTTGAAGCACCATTTGTGGTACCAACAATTAATACGTTTGCAGAGATTAAAGGTTCACCTGTTTGCATATCAACAACTTTTCCCTTAATCCTTCCCTTGGTTCCCGCCAACAAAAATATCGGCAGAGCCAGGAGTAGTAAAAAGTAAAGAACTTTTCGAGGCATATTACTCTCCTAATTTGTTAATTAATAAAGCTATTATAGATTGGTAAGTTTAGTTAATTAATTTTTTCTATCTCCTCCTTATTTATGTGAGATAAAGATTTATTCAAACTCATAATGTCAAAAAACAATTTTAATTTAAATTACTTAGGGATTACTGTTGTGAAAATTTTTTGTTAGACTTATTTGTATTTATTTTACAAAAATGCATATAATCCGCTTTAATGTTGTATGACTAACAAAATTAATAATTTCTATATTAAATGCAAAGTCAAAATAATATTAACTTCAACTAATTTAACTCAAAATAAATATTATAAAATCGCATTTATTTTTTCAATAAAAACATCCTTAGAAACCGCACCAATTATTGTATCTTTTACTTCTCCGCCTTTCAACAATAATACTGTTGGAATACTTCTAACTCCGTATTTTATTGCTGTTTGTTGATTATCATCAACATCAAGTTTTCCTACCTTTAATTTGCCGTCGAATTCCTCTGCCAATTCCTCAACAATTGGCGCTATCATTCTGCAAGGTCCGCACCAAGCAGCCCAAAAGTCAATAAGCACAGGTAATTCCGAATTAATAACTTCTGTCTCAAAGTTATCATCTGTAAAATTAATTGGTTTCATTTTTGTCTCCGTAATTTATTTTAAACTTAAAATGCTTTTATTTAATGGGTTTAGAAATTTTTTCGCCTACAAAATTAACTACGTATTCGGCACCATCAACACCTATAACATTGCCCGATATCCAATTGCAATTTTCACTGCACAAGGCAACAATTGTTTTGGCAACATCAATAGGTTTTGTAAGTCTTCCGCCGGGATTCATAAGCTTTGCTGCTTCAATCATTTTTGTTGCAGAAGGAATTTTTCTTAAAGCGGGAGTATCGGTAACACCGGCCATTATTGCATTTGCCGTTATTCCCATTGAGCCCAACTCTACAGCTAATTGACGAATGTGCGATTCCAAAGCAGCTTTAGCAGCAGATACTGCTCCGTAATTCGGAAAAATTGTTTGTGACCCGGCACTTGTTAATCCGAAGATTCTTCCTCCTTCGGCAAAAAGATTTCTTTGAATTAAACCTTGTGTCCAATACACAAGTGAATGTGCCATAACATCTAAAGTCATTTCCATTTGTGCCTTTGAAATACAATCATTAGCATTTTTTGAAACAAAAGGTTTCAAAGTACCAAAGGCCAAAGAATGCACAAGCACGCTAAATTTTATTGTAGCTTTACCAAATGATATATCTGCTAATTCATCTAATACATCGGTTCTGCGCAATTGATCAGCAGCATTAATATTATAAAACAATGCTTTTGCACCATTTTTTTCAATTTTCTTTTTTATTTGATTTACATTTGGCATTGTTGATTGTCTATCCAAATGAATACCAACAACATTGTATCCGTTTTTAGACAGTTCGACAGCGGTTGCACCGCCAAACCCGCTTGAAGCACCTAATATTAGTGCCCATTTCTCAGCCATATGTTTTCCTTTCGTCATATTGATTGCAAAATATAAAATAGATATTAATAAAACAAATTAATTTAAACTTGAATTTTATGCGAAAAACTTATATGAATTTTCACCTAAAAGATTTTTTATTTCATCCAAAAAACTATCTGAAATTGAAACTTTATAATTATTTAAAACATATTTTTCTTTTACTTTTTTATTTTGCGTTAAGATTACAAATGTTTTTTTTTCGCCTGAGTTTTGTTCCAAGATTTTCTTTAATTCCAAAATAGTATTTTCCGTGTGTTTATCTTCATCCAAATATAGGACAAATTTATCAGTAAGTTTTTCTTTAACATCAGATAATTTTTCAATCTCGTCCAACTGTAACTTTATTGAATCGCCGCTACTTTCCACCCTGCCTTTAACCAATACAACGGATTCTTCGGAAATTACTTCACTTGCTTTTTCGTATACTTTTGAGAAAGCAATACATTCACAACTACCTGTAAAGTCATCTATTTTCAAAAAAGCCATCGTATTGCCCGAACGATCCAACTTTATATTTACTTTGGTTATTACCCCAACGGCTCTCACCACTTCACTTTCATCAACCTCAAAAGTTTCCGGTTCGCCCAAATGGACTGTGGCAAAAGCATTATATTCCGCTTCATATTTTCTTAACGGGTGTTCTGTTAAATAGAAACCCAAGACTTCTCTTTCTTTAGCTAATTTTATTTTTTCCGACCACGCCTCAATTGAAGGCAATTCCGGTTCAACTATTTCAAAGCCTTCAACGCTTTCCCCGAACAAACTATCAGTTTGATTTTTATTAACTTGTTGAATTTTATTGCCATAAGCCAGTGCATCTTCAATGGCAGAAAAATTTTGAGAACGAAAACCTTTAACCGAATCAAAAGCACCGGCAAGCACTAAAGATTCCAAAACTCTTTTGTTAACTATTCTACTATCAATGTGTGTACAAAAATCATAAATACTTTTAAAGTCACGCCCTGCTTTATTTCTAGCTCTAACTATTTCAGCTACTGCATTTTCTCCCACATTTTTAATTGCACTCATTCCAAAAATTATTTTTCCATTTTCCACACCAAAATAAACCGAGGGTTTATTTACATCGGGTGGTAAAACTTCCACTTTCATTTTTCGGCAATCATCTAAAAAGAGCGTAACTTTATCCGTGTTATGAAATTCATTCGTTAAGTTTGCGGCCAAAAATTCGGGTAAGTAATTT
>CAZCBD010000197.1:0-4666 GCA_964496755.1 uncultured Melioribacteraceae bacterium | reverse complement strand
TAATTTCCTGATAAAAAACAGAAACAAAATTAATTACGCCAAATAAATTTGTATCGACAATTCTTTGTGATTCTTCTGCAGTGTAAAATGATTTTAATTGTTTGTTTGCAATTCCGGCATTTAAAATATATACATTAGGTGCTCCAAAAGTTTCAATAATTTCCGATTTGGCTTTTCTAACTTCTTCCAAATTGCTAACATCACAATTTATTAACATTAAATTATTTGTCTTTGAAAATTTTGAACTTGAAGAATTTATTTTTCTGGAAATTAAAACCAATTTACATTGATTTTTAATTACAAAATTTTTAAATAATTTTTCAGCAATTGATAACCCGATTCCTTTTGATGCTCCGGTAACTACTATTGTTTTTCCCATAAAATTCATTTTAGTCAAATCCTTTTCGGTTTATCTTTGCAATGTAAGTGAAAATACTTATTTTTAGCAAAAATTATTCCTAATTTAATTTATTCGGATTAAAAATTGATAGAAATCGATAATATACTAATAAATAAACAGGTTCTTGAAACCGAGTTTACATGTGACTTAAAAAAATGCAAAGGCGGTTGTTGTACAATTGATAGCGAATATGGCGCACCATTGGATGAAATTGAAATCAGTTTAATGGAAAAAGCATATCCTATAGTTAAGAAATATCTTCCCGAAAAACATATAAAAGAAATAGAAAAAAATTATTTTTGGGAAGAAAAAGAAAGTGCACTTATGACGCGTAGTCTCGATAATAAAGCATGCTTATTCGTTTATTATGATGGTGATATTGCAAAATGTGCAATCGAAAAAGCATTTTTTAACGGTGAAATTGAATTTCGGAAGCCTATAAGTTGTCATCTTTTCCCTATAAGAGAAGATTATTTTGGCGGAACTATCTTAAGATTCGAAAAATTCTCTAATTGTTCTTCGGCTATCGATAATGGAAAAAAAACCAAAATTAAAGTTGTAGATTTCTGTAAAGATGCTTTAATTAGAGCTTACGGTAAAGATTGGTTCAATAAATTAAATAAAGCTAGACAAAAATAAAGGAATTACCGATTAATGCTTTCTCTTAATCAAAAATTGACATTATCCCAAAAACTCTCTCCACAGCAAATTCAGTATCAAAAATTGCTGCAACTAAATACTATTGCCTTGGAACAGAGAATAAAAACCGAATTAGAGCTTAACCCGATTTTAGAAGAAGCTTTATTAGATGATGTTGAAACTTCACTTGATCAGCTTGAAGATTCAAAAGAAATAAACTCAGATTCTGATGTGGATTCCGAATCCGATTTTGATGAAAAAGAAATTGGTGAAGATTTTGATTATGAAGATTTTATGAACGAAGATGATATTGAAAGCAACAAAATAAACCGTAGCCCGGATGATGACGAAAAAACTGCTCCTATTGCCCCGGAAATTGAATCGCTACGAGACAGATTGTTCGAACAACTTCACCTTTTGAAAATCGATGAAAACCTAATGTACCTGGGCGAAGTTATAATTGATAGTTTAGATGCCGATGGATATTTCAAACAAGACTTGGCACAACTAATCGAAGATCTGAAAATGTTCAATGGTATTAACGTAAAACTTGAAGATGCAGAACAATTATTAAAAAGAATACAACTTTTTGAACCGCTTGGAATTGCATGCAGAAGTTTGCAGGAATGTTTACTTGTTCAAATCAAAAATTCATCTTTTGATCCGTATTATTCTTATTTGGCCGAACAAATTTTAGAAAATCACTATATCGATTTCGTAAACAAACGTTTTGACGCAATCAGTAAAAACCTAAACATTACCAGAGAAACTTTAAGCTCGGTTTTCGATTTAATCCAGCATCTGAACCCAAAACCCGGCGAAGGTAATATTCAATCCGAACAAGCAAATCAAATTACCCCCGATTTTATTATTGAAAAAGTTGAAAACAACTACATTGTAACTTTAAATGACAGATCATTACCTTCGGTAACTATTAGCCAAACTTATTTGGAAATGCTTGAAAGCAAAAAACGAAAACGAAAAATTTCTCCGCGAGAAAAAGAAACACATAAATTTCTTCGCGAAAAATTTGAATCGGCCAAATGGTTTATTGCTTCAATTCAACAACGCAGAAATACTCTGTTAAAGATTATGCGAACAATTTTTGAAAAACAATATGAGTTTTTTGAATATGGCCCTAAAGCATTAAAACCTATGATCTACAAGGATATTGCCGAAGAAGTTAATATGGATATTTCAACAATAAGCAGAGTAGTAAACGGTAAATATGTTCAAAGTCCTGTCGGCATTCACGAATTGAAATATTTTTTTAGTGAGGGACTTTCAACCGATTCGGGACGAGAAATTTCTAATAAACATATTAAGGAATTAATTAAAGAAATCTGCGACTCCGAATCGAAGAGAAAACCCTACAGTGACGATAAAATTGCTAAAATATTAAAAGAAAAGGGCATTCACATTGCCCGGCGTACGGTTGCAAAATACAGAGAACAACTTAAAATACCCGTGGCTCGTTTAAGAAAAGAACTTTAATTTCATTTCTCAGGGATCAGTAGTGCTATTAAGCGATATTATATTAATCCTTTTTAACTGTTTGCTGTTTGCTTTAATTCATTCACTTCTTGCATCTGAAAAAATTAAAAGTTTAATAAAAAGAAATTTCGAATCACTATTTAAATTTTATCGTTTATTCTATGTGATTTTTTCAATCTTTATTTTGTTACTAATATATTTTTATTCCCCCGATCCGATAATTATTATTTACAACATTGATTACCCGTATGATATTCTAATACTTTCTATCCAGATTATTGCGGTAATTGGCATTTGGTTTTCATTTATAAAACTAGACTTCATTGATTTTCTCGGGATTAAAAATATTTTAAGCCCAACAAAAGATACTGAGCCTAACCAAACATTAATCGTTGCGGGAATGTATAAATATTGTAGACATCCGATTTATTTTTTTACAATCATATTTTTATTTGCCAGACCATTCATGGATTTGCAACTATTTCTATTTTCCATTAGTGCAACCCTTTATTTTCTAATAGGTTCTTTTTATGAAGAAAAAAAATTAATTAATAAATTTGGAACTGATTATTTGAATTATATGTCAAAAGTTCCGCGAATAATTCCAATTAAAATATTGAAATTAAAACATTAGTGAGGTTATAAATTGAAAAGAAAAATAAGATCAACAACAATTTTAGGCGTAATACACAACGGAGTTGCAGCAATTGGAGGCGACGGTCAAGTTACGCTTGGGAATACGGTAGTTAAACAATCTTCAACAAAAATCAGAAAGTTATACAAAGGAAAAATTTTATGCGGCTTTGCCGGCGGTGCCGCAGATGCACTAACCTTACTCGATAGATTTGAAGAAAAATTAGAACTTTACAGAGGCAATGTAAATCGAGCAGCTGTTGAATTGGCAAAAGATTGGCGTACAGATAAATTTTTACGCAAGCTTGAAGCAATGGTTATTGCAATGTCCAAAGACCAAGCCTATATTATTAGCGGTACCGGCGATGTAATTGAACCGGATGACAACATTGCCGCTATCGGTTCAGGCGGAATGTATGCTTTGGCAGCAGCAAAAATGTTAAAAAAACATAGCTCGCTTTCTGCTTCGGAAATCGTAAAAGAAGCTTTAACTACTGCTTCGGAAATTTGCATTTACACAAACTCAAATATTAATGTTGAAAAAATTGAAGAGTAAAATAAAATGATAAAAAATAATATTCTAACACCACAACAAACCGTAAACGAATTAGATAAATATATTATTGGTCAAAAAGAAGCAAAACGTGCCGTCGCTATTGCTTTACGTAATAGATGGCGAAGACAAAACGTTAAAGAAGAAATAAAAAATGAAATTGTTCCTAATAATATTATTCTAATTGGCCCAACAGGTGTTGGGAAAACCGAAATAGCACGCCGCTTGGCTAAATTGTCTAACGCTCCGTTTATAAAAGTTGAAGCCACAAAATATACCGAGGTTGGATATGTTGGCCGCGATGTTGAATCAATGGTTCGCGATTTAACAGAACTTGCAGTACAAATGATTAAAGCAGAAAAAACCGTTGAAGTTGAAGAAAAAGCTGCTGTGGCCGTTGACGAAAAAATATTGGATATTTTAATTCCACCTGTAAAAACCCCTTCAACAGATACAGATAATGAAAATTCCGAGCATTATCAAAATGAAAAAACACGCGAATGGATGCGAAAAAAATTACAAAAAGGAGAACTTGATGATAAAACAATTGAGTTTGACGTAATTGCTACTCCAACAGGAATGCAAGTCCTAGGCCCAATAGGAATGGACGATATGGGAATTAATATTGGCGAAATTGTTGGACAAATGATGCCTAAAAAAAGTAAAAAAAGAAAAACTACTATTAAAGAAGCAAAGAAAATTATGCTTCAGGAAGAAGCTTCAAAATTAATAGATATGGACGAAGTTCAAAATCAAGCTATAATCCGTGTTCAAGAAAGTGGAATTATTTTTATTGATGAAATCGATAAAATTGCCGGAAGCGATAAGGGCAAAGGACCTGACGTTTCACGCGAAGGAGTTCAAAGAGATTTATTACCCATTGTTGAAGGAACCAATGTAAATACCAAATACGGCTGTGAAAAGCAAATTATGTTCCTATTTCTACA
>CAZCBD010000196.1:0-4673 GCA_964496755.1 uncultured Melioribacteraceae bacterium | reverse complement strand
TGAGATATGCCGTTTGATAAGCAACTATTGAATAGGCCACCGCGTGACTTTTGTTGAAACCATAATTTGCAAATTTATCTATAGCATCAAAAATTTCTTCAGCGGTTTTTTTTTCGATATTATTTTTCACCGCACCGGCAATGAATTTCGTCCTTTGTTCAGCCATGGCTTTCAAATCTTTTTTACCCATTGCCCTACGCAAAATATCAGCTTCTGCCAAACTCATTCCGGCAACTTTATTTGCAATCTGTATAACTTGTTCTTGGTAAACAATAATACCGTAGGTTTCTTTTAATATAGGTTCCAGTATGGGATGTAAATATTTAACTTCGGCTCGGCCATGTTTTCTGTTTATAAAATCACCAATAAACTCCATGGGCCCCGGCCGATATAATGCATTCATCGCAGATAAATCTTTAATTGATGTCGGGATTAAATTTTTAAGATGTTCACGCATTGGACTGGATTCAAATTGAAATACTGCCGTTGTTTGTCCCTTTGAAAAAAGTTCAAAAGTTTTTTTGTCGTTGTGTGGAATTGAATCAATATCAATTTTTATCCCGCGAGTTTTTTCAACAAGTTTTATGCAATCTCGGATTATTGATAAAGTTCTTAAGCCTAAAAAATCCATTTTCAATAAACCGGCACTTGATTCCAATTCTTTCATATTAAATTGACTTACTAAATCTTTTGAACCGCCGGCATAGGCAACCGCTACATAATCACTTACAGGACCCGGAGCAATTACAACACCGGCTGCATGCTTAGAATTATTACGGTTCATTCCTTCAAGAATTTTCCCATACTTTATTAAATCTTTTATTGATTGATCCGAAGATTCATTTACCCATTTCAATTCCGGCACTTCTTTTAACGCCTTTTCAATTGAATAAACTTTTCCGAATTTAGACGGAATGTGTTTTGTTATTTTGGCAACAGTTGCAATCGGTATTTTTAAAACTCTTGCAACATCCTTTAAAACCGCTTTCGAAGATAATGTATTAAAAGTTACAATTTGGCAAACCGCTTCTTCGCCATATTTTTCTTTCACATAATCAATTGCTTCCGATCTTTGATTGTCGGCAAAATCAACATCAATATCGGGCATGGATTGCCGGGCGGGATTTAAGAATCTTTCGAATAACAAGTCGTATTCAAGCGGATCAACATTTGTAATTCGCAGTGCATAGGCTACCAAACTACCTGCAGCACTACCCCTGCCGGGACCAACCGGAATACCACGGTCTTTAGATGCATTAATAAAATCTTGAACAATCAAAAAGTAGCCCGAGTATCCCATTTCTTTGATAATTTTAATTTCATACTCAAAACGTTTTTGTACTTCCTCGGTTAATTTTTCACCGGGATATAATTTATCTAAACCTTCTTTAGCAAGTAGTTCAAAATATTCATCCAAATTTTTTGCCGGGCTATTTTCGGGAATTGGAAACTTAGGAAAATGTAACCCGCCAAAAGTTATTTCATCAGAAATTTTTTCAGCCACTTCTAATGTGTTTGAAATAGCATCCGGAATATCTTTAAATAGTTCTTTCATTTCTTCGGTGGATTTAAAATAAATCTGATCGGTTTGATAACGAAGATTTCTCCAATCGGCACCATCTTTATCTGCAAATAAAAGGAGAATATTATGTGCATATGCATGATCTTTTTCAATATAATGAATATCATTTGTTGCAACGATTTTAATACCCAACTCTTTGCCCAACTTAGGCATATGTTCCAAGATAATTTTATCCTTATCAAGCCCGTGATCTTGAATTTCCAAATAAAAATCATCACCAAATAATTCCTTGAATCTGATTGCAGTTTCCTTAGCTTGCTCTAAATTATTTTCAACTAAGTATGAAGAAACTATGCCACCAATACATGCGGAAAGAGCAATCAGCCCATCTTTATGCTTTTCCAGAATCTCCATATCAATTCGCGGCTTGTAGTAAAATCCTTCGGTAAACCCAAGTGAAGAAAGTTTAATCAGATTCTTATAGCCAACATCATTTTTTGCCAAAAGAACCAAATGCTTGTAATTAGCTTTTTTTGCTCCCGGCGCTATATTCTCTCCCCTATCAAAGCGACTTCCTTCAAGCACAATATATGCTTCCATCCCGATTATCGGTTTGATACCGGTTTTTTTTGCCTTTTTATAAAACTCGGCAGCGCCATAAACCACTCCATGATCGGTTAAGGCAAGTGCCGGCTGATTATGCTTAAGAGCAGCATCAATTAATCCTTGAACCGTACAGGCTGCATCTTGTAAACTATAATGGGTATGGTTATGAAGATGAACAAAATCACCCATAAAATTAAACTCCTTTGCTAAAATTAATTTCTGCCGGTATGGCCAAAGCCACCTTCACCACGCATGCTTTCTTTCAAGTTATTTGTCTCGATAAGATTAGCCTGAATAACAGCGGCCAACACCAATTGTGCAATTCTATCGCCTCTGTTTATCACAAAATTTTCTTTTCCGAAATTCATTAAAATAATCTTTACTTCGCCTCTGTAATCTGAATCAATAGTACCGGGCGAATTCAATATAGCTATTGAATGTTTTATTGCCAAACCACTTCGCGGTCTTACTTGTATTTCGTAACCCTCCGGAATTTCAACAGAAAAATCCGTGGGAACCAGAACCACTTCCATCGGCTTTACGATTAGCGAATCTGCCACAGCAGCTCGAACATCCATGCCGGCACTTCCATTTGTTGAATAACTTGGTAAATCGATATCCGAAAATTTATCACTTAACCTTTTTATTTTAACATCAATCTTTTTCATATTAACCTTTTTTTCTTAATACTGTAAATATTTTTTTTATTTCAGAAATGTTCAGAATTTTGAATGCAAAAAGTAATCCGATAAAAACAAACATCAAAATAATTTTATAAGATATTATAACCATTGCATTGGTTTCGAGAAAATAATATATACCTCCGGTTATTGAAAGGGAAAGAAAAATATAAAATATCTTCGAAAATTCGTAATCAATGTGATAATGTTTTTGGCCTACTTTAAATAAAGATAGAGTCATTATTAAATAACTGGCTGCCATAGCAATTGCCGCCCCCATTATTCCTAAATACGGAATGAGCAAAATATTTAATAATACATTTGTCAGACCACCGGCTCCGGTTATAAAAGGAATAAATTTTGTTTTTTCTTCAATAAAAATACCCGCCATAAAATTTACATACATTCCATAAAACAAATAGCCCAACAAAATAACGGGAACAATATACAAACCGCTTCTAAATGCCGGTGCAATAATACTAAAATTCATAATCTCAATTGTAACAATATCTTTTATGAACAAAGTTAAAAACACCCAAATGGAAGAAAGTACAATTAAAAATAAAGTCAATATTTTTGAAAACATTTTTTTTGCTTCTTTGTCTTTTGCATTTTCCAAAAAAAACGGTTGCCAAGCATATTGAAACATGCTTATTACAAGCATCATAAAAAAACCGAGTTTCGCATTCGCCCCATAAATTCCAACTGTTTTTGCATCCGTTAAAGCCATCAAAATAGGCTTATCAATCATTCGTATCATCATTGAAGCAAACAAAGCAGGAATCAACGGAAGAGCAAAATTCAACATTTTTTTCAGTACTGAAAAATTGAAGCTGATTCTAAAATTTATTTTGATTGTTGGAATCAATAATGCAAATGAAAAAATCGAAGCGCAAATATTACTTATAAATACCGCCTCTATTCCTAAGTTATATTTTAATATTAAAATAACATTTAACAAAACATTTAAAATTATGTTGGCAAGTTTGATTAGAGCAAAATTTTTCGCCTTTCTAACTAACCGCAAGTGGGCAAATGGTATTCCCGATATTGCATCAAAAGCAAGTATTCCAATTGATAAAAAAATTAAATTTTTAAATTCCTCGGGGATTTGAATTAAGATAACCAAATCTTTATTCAAACTTAAAAATATTGAGCTTAAAATAATTGAGCTTAAAACAACTGATATAAACGCAGTGGCAAAAACATTTTTCTTTTTTTCGTCTTGAACAGATGAAGCGAATTTTAAATATGCTACATCCATCCCATATAAAAAAACAATATTAAACAATCCTATAAAAGCATAAAGATTTGTAATCACGCCATAATCGGCACGCGAAAATATTTTTGTATAAAGGGGAAGCAAAAAGAAATTCAGAAACCTGCCTATAATTGTACTTAATCCGTAAATACCGGTTTCTTTTGTTAATGCTTTTATTTTATCAACTATCGACATCTACTTTGCAACCTTTTCATAAAATTCGATAAAGAATTTAGGCGGGCGAACTGCCTTTTGCGTTCCGGCATCCATAAAAACATGCGAAGTGAAACCGGTTGCAATTAAATCATTATTACTTTCTCTTCTTATTTCATAATTAATTATAATTTTAGCCGAATTTAAATTTTCAATTGTTGCAAAGATGTTGAGCAAATCGTCATAACGTGCTGCAAGTTTGTAATTAACATGTGCTTCAAGCAAAGGAAGCTGAAAGCCTTTTGTTTCAATAGTTTTATAAGATAACCCTATGCTTCGCAAAAGTTCCGTACGTCCAACTTCAAAATATTCCAAATATTTTCCGTTATAAACAAACTGCATTTTGTCAGTATCTGCGTAACGAACTCGTATTTGTGTTGTATGTTTTAGC
>CAZCBD010000195.1:0-4734 GCA_964496755.1 uncultured Melioribacteraceae bacterium | reverse complement strand
ACTTCACGTCCGTCATTGCTTATTCTTGCAATTTTAACTTTTCCGGAAATAATTACAAACATAGCAGAGCCGGCATCATCTTCCATTAAGATAATACTTTCTTTTTGGTAAGTTTTTCTTGTACCGATTGATTCGATTTTTTTTAAAGTATCGTCACATAAGTCTGAAAAAATAGGTACGTATTGTAGAAAATTTGATGATTCCATTACATGCTCCACATTCACTTCTGTAAAAATTTAGAATAAATTTACGAAAATATTTTGATAAATAGATAAAATGACAATCTATCCTAAAAAATTATTTTAAGTTAGTGAAATTACAGGAATTAATAAATATATTTGGAAAATAAATATTATTAAAATTGGAGGCTATAAAATGGCTGTAAAAATAGGTATAAATGGATTTGGCCGAATTGGAAGACTGGTTTTCAGAAGAGCTATGGAATTGGGGAACATTGAGATTGTTGGCATAAACGATTTAACAGATGCTGCAACATTAGCTCATCTTCTAAAATATGATTCTGTTCACGGTAAATTTAAAGGTGAAGTTTCTCATGATGAAGATGCTATTATAGTTAACGGAAAAAAAATTAAAATATCAGCTGAACGTAATCCGGAAGACCTAAAATGGGGTGAAATTGGTGCGGACTATGTAATAGAAGCCACGGGTATTTTTAGAAAACAAGAACAATGTGAAGCACACATAAAAGCCGGTGCAAAAAAAGTTATTTTAACTGTACCTGCTAAAGGGACGGTTGATGCCACCATTGTACTTGGTGTTAACGACGATCAATTAACAGGTCAAGAAAAGGTTATTTCAAATGCTTCTTGTACAACTAACTGTTTGGCACCATTAGTTAAAGTGCTTAACGATAGTTTTGGAATTGAAAAAGGTATAATGGTAACCGTACACTCATACACAAACGACCAAAAAGTTTTAGATTTACCTCATTCGGATTTAAGGCGAGCACGCTCGGCAGCGGTATCGATGATACCAACAACCACAGGCGCTGCCAAAGCTGTAGCCTTGGTTATTCCTGAAATGAAAGGCAAATTGGATGGATACGCTGTACGCGTTCCCACACCGGATGGTTCTTTAACCGATTTAACTGTGCAACTTGCAAAGGAAGTAACAGCTGAAGAAGTGAACCAAGCAATGAAAAATGCTGCCGATGGACCCATGAAAGGTTTATTGGAATATGTTACCGATCCTATTGTTTCTTGCGATATTATTGATAATCCGCACTCCAGTATTTTTGATTCATTGCTTACTCAAGCCAACGGAAACTTAGTTAAAGTTGTTAGCTGGTACGATAATGAATGGGGGTATTCATGTCGGGTTGTAGATCTATTGCTTAAAGTTGCTTCTCTTTAATAAATACTTTATTATAAAGGCACAATTACTGTTAGTGATTGTGCCTTTTGGTTTTTAAAAAAATTAAAATGAAAAGAGGTAGTTATGAATAAACTATCAATTGATGATGTTAACTTTTCAAACAAAAAAGTTTTAATGCGTGTGGATTTTAACGTTCCCTTAAACGACAAACTTGAAGTAACGGACTCTAAAAGAATAGAAGCAGCTTTACCTTCAATACGAAAAATATTGAACGACGGCGGAAAATTAATTTTAATGAGCCACTTAGGAAGACCGAAGGGTGCGATTAAGAATGAATTAAGTTTAAAACCGGTTGCAAAAAAATTGGAATCGTTATTGAATCAACAAGTTTATTTTGTTCAAGAGTGTATCGGTGAGAAGGTTAAAAAACTTGTAAATAGCCTGAAAGAAGGAGAGATTCTTTTGTTGGAGAATCTCAGGTTCCATAAAGAAGAAGAAAAAAATGATCCTGATTTTGCAAAAGCTCTTGCTGCTTTGGCAGATATTTATGTTAATGATGCTTTCGGTACGGCACATCGTGCACATGCTTCTACCGCGGGAATTACTAATTATATTGAAAAATCCGTTTCGGGTTATTTACTGCAAAAAGAATTGGATTACCTTGGCAAAGCTATTATAAATCCGCAACGACCCTTTACTGCAATCTTAGGGGGAGCTAAAATATCAGGCAAAATTGATGTGATTAAAAATTTAATTTCAAAAGTTGATACTTTAATGATTGGCGGCGGAATGATTTTTACTTTTTACAAAGCTATGGGATATGAAATAGGAAAGTCTTTGGTTGAAGAGGAGAAGATTAATCTTGCAAAAGAAATTTTGGAAATTGTAAAAGATAAAAATGTAAACTTTTATTTACCGGTTGATGTGGTTGTTTCCGAAGAGTTTGATAATGAAGCTCATTTTGAAAATGTGGAAGCCGATAAAATACCGACCAACATGATTGGAATGGATATAGGTCAAAAAACAATAGATCTTTTTTCAAAAATAATTATTGAAAGTAAGACTGTGGTTTGGAACGGACCAATGGGAGTTTTTGAATTATCTAACTTTGCAAATGGCACATTTGCAATTGCTAATGCCCTTGCTAAGGCTACAAAAAATGGCGCTACTACAATTGTAGGGGGAGGAGATTCTGCAGCTGCGGTTAAGATGGCGGGAGTAGGTGATTTGGTATCACATGTTTCTACCGGAGGCGGTGCCTCTCTTGAATTTCTTGAAGGCAAAGAACTGCCGGGTGTTAATGCACTTGCCGATAAATGATTTTTAAAATGAAATACCCCACTAATAGCCGATTAATTAAATCGGCTTTTTTATTAATAAGCCACTTTGTATATCAATTTGCCTCTTTTTCTTTTTTAATTAATCAGTTATATTTACCAAAATTAAATTTATTAATGAGGTTAAAATGAAAAAATATTTTATTCTTTTTTTGTTGTTTATTGTAGCTTGCAGTACAAATAATGTTGAAAAGGAATTTAATAATGCAAAAACCTTGATAGGGCAAAAAAAATATGACGAGGCATCTGAAATATTAATTCAAATTGCCGATGGGGAAAATAATAAATTTAAATTACAATCATTAGTTGAATTAGGGAATATTTATCGTATTAATGGTATTAAAACCATTTCTAAAAAAGAATCGTTGTTAAAGGCTGTTGATTATTATAAAAAAGCTCAAAATGAATATCCCGATAGCACTATTTCCAAAAAGACATTATTCTTTGCCGGATTCATATTGAATAATGAATTAAAAATGTATGAAGAGGCCAGAAAGGTTTATGAAAAATATATTAGCGAATATCCGAATGATTCTTTGGTTCCAACGGTTAAGGCTGAGATTGAAAACTTAGGGCTTACTCCCGAACAAATTTTAGAAAAGAGAATAAAAAAATAATTAAATAAATCCGAGGAATTATTACTTTAACATCGAATTAAAATGAATCTTAAATTCAAATGATACCGGTAGTAATTGCAGGGTAATAAGATATTTGTTTTTTTAATTTTGATAACGTAGAGGCGAAATTTTATTTTTGGAAAGTGACTAATATTTAAGAGTAAAGAAAACATGGTAAGGGGAAAATAATTATTGTCTAATCAATAATATTAGCGAAGCTAATTATTCTAATGGGTTAAATTAAACGGAGGTTCCTTTGAAAATATTTACAACCAAATTGTGTTGGATTTTATTTTTTTTAGTTGGTTTTTGTTTTGCACAGAATATTAAAACGGAACTAAGCGATATTGGGAAAAGAATAGAATTAAAATATTCTAGAATACTTCCCAGTGAAGATTTGGATATGGACTTTTATAGTGGTAATTATGAACTGTGCGGACAATTTAAACTAGACAAAAAGTCTGCAATCATTGTAAATCTTCCTTTTTCAAGTTATTCTATTTCGGAAAATGATCTGATTTTCGAATCAAAAACTTTTGGAAATATTTTTGTAGGCTACAAAAGAAATATTTATGAATTAGGTATAAAAAAATTAAATCTAACCATGGGTGCTTTTTTGCCAACTAACGGCGACCGTACAAATATCTTTAGTCTTATTAATGATATTTATTCGATAGAAAAATATTTTGTTAAATCACTTAGTTTATACACCAATCTAGGTTACTATGTAAAATATACCAACGGTTTTAATTTTTCTTTAGAGCTTGGGCCAACATTTGTATTCCCCACAAAAGGGAATGGAAGTGATCCCGAAATATTTTTACATGGAGGAGCTAATCTTGCATATGTAGGTGAAAACTTCTTTATTTCTACTGAATTTGTTACAAGCGGACTTTTAACGGAAGATAATATTTATTATGCTGATAGATTTAATTCAATGTGGAATATTGCTGTCGGATATTCAAAAAATACTTTCACAGCAAAAATATTTTACGGATATTATTTAAGCAAATCATTTAGAGAGATATTTGACGGAATAGTTGGATTTACATTTTCTAAGAGTTTATAAAAAGTGGCTTTTGCCACTTTTTTAATATTTCTTCTTATAGAAATGGCAATAAGGCTTGGTCCCTTTTTTCTTATAATAATCTTGATGATAATCTTCGCCATTCCAGAATTTGTTAAATTTTTCAAGTTTTGTTGCAACCGAGTAACCCTTACTTTTAAGTTGATTTATTAATTCGGTAGCAATGTTTTTTTGATTATCATCAACAAAAAATATTTCGCTTCTGTATTGTTCACCAACATCAGGCCCTTGTCTGTTTACTTGTGAAAAGTCATGAATTTCGAAGAATAATCTTGCAAGTTTTTCAAATGTTGTTTTGGTAGGGTCAAACACTATTTCAACAGTTTCGGCATGCTTTGTTGTTTTGTTGCAAACTTCT
>CAZCBD010000194.1:0-4748 GCA_964496755.1 uncultured Melioribacteraceae bacterium | reverse complement strand
TTTAGTTTTAGAAATTTAATTTCCTAAAACTGAATACAAAAATCAAATCAATGTTTCTCTATACAAAAACATTTTCTTAACATTATTTTAATTTATAAGTTGGAAATAATTTTGATAGGATCAAATATTATCGAAAAATATTTTTAAACATCTCAATAAAAAAAGCGGCACTTAGGCCGCTTTTATAAATAATATTCAACAAAACATTCTAAAAATTAACAATTGCCATTACATAAGCCCAAGAAGCATTGTCTTTTCTACCAATATCTTTAAATATTTCACCCGGGGTAAACATAGAATAACCTAACTGAAATTTAACATTTTTACTATAAGTACAAACAGCGGTTATATCCAACTCACTACCAAATTTGTTTGATGTTCCACCGGAAATTAAAGTTCTCTCCTGTGCAGAATTAAAAATATGAAATGCTGCTTTTAATATTATTTTTTTTGACGCTTTTAAGTCTGCTTTTACATGCATATCATTTAGCCCAACTCCAAGTGTGTGTACAGGTAAATTTAAAAACATGTCCATAAAACCATAATATTTATGATTAGTAGCATACAAAGTGTTAAACGATTTATATTCATTATCAACAATATTATCATCTCCGCTTAAATAATCGATACCGGCTTTAAGTGTAAATTTCTTTGTAAATTTAAAACCTGCGTTAAAGGCAAACATATAAGCCTTTATATCCATTCCGCCTATTTTTCCCGTTTGATAAGCAAATTCTGTTTCATGAAAGAATTTTTTCATTTTGCCGGTTATGTATGCACCTATTGTTGCTCGTCCGGTAGAAGCTGCAAAATCTCTATCCCAAAGCAAAAACGGTTGTAACTTATAGTTTTTTGAAAGTTTAAAATTCGTATAAACACCGGAGAAAAATTTATCAGTCATTTCATCCGGTTTCCAATTTTCAGCTTCTTGAAAAGCAAAAAACTGCATATCAAATTTTTCTTTTTTCAATTTTAAAATTAAACCGTCGAAACTGCGACCAACATTGCTCCAACCAACTGCTCCGACTAACCTTTGCGGACCAAAGTTTACTTCCATTCTACCGAATTTCAGTTCCAAACTCTTACTTAAAAATTTATCAATTATAACATAAGCTTGATGCACACCTAAATTTCTGTCAATAGCCAATGTACTAATTTCCTGTCCCCAAATCCTTGTATCTTGCACTTGGAAATATGCCGATAAATTTTTACCTGCAAAAAGTTTCAATCCAATACGAGAACGCATCCCCGTAAAAGTAACCGGAGAAACATTGGCATTAAAATTTTCATTGTTAACTTCGAACCGAGGACGAATTTGAGCATCTATTTTATAATCCACTTGTGCAAACAAAGTAGAAAAGCCAAGCATTATTAATAAAATTAAAAACTGTTTTTTCATAAATCACCTTTCTATTTTTTATTTGAATTTAAAAACTCTTTTTGTAAATCAATATGCATTTGTGCATCTTTTTCTTTCGAATTTACCGGTTGTAGATATTTGAAAGCTTCATCCGAATCATATGCTAAAATCGAATGGCAAAGAGTACAATCGCTTCTAATTGCAACACCTTTTTCATCAACCATATTTTGATTATGGCATCTAAAACATCCGCCATCGTGTTTATGGCCAAGATGATTAGGATAACTATCCCATTCAATTTTCATATTCGGATGAATATTTTTATTGTAAACTTTTTGAAGTGTTGAAATTGTTTTTCCGATTTCTTCACTTTTAGAGTTTGCAATATTGGGATAATTTTTACGATAAAATCTGCTTATATAATTATCAATCAACACTTCGGCTTTTTCTTTTGAAGCATATGTTTTTTGGATCACATAAGAAGCTTCTCGTTTAATAAACGGTAAGTTTTTATCAATTTGATTTTTTTCAATTCTACTGTCGATAGCATTTTCCGGATCTTCGTAAATATGTGTTGCGCGATTATGACAATCCACGCAATCCATTTCACGGATATTTTCTTCTTCCGATTCGGTGCTTACAACATTTTTATTCGTGAATTTTCTTACTGTACCATCAGGCAAAATATTTTCAACCCAAAGCATTTCTTCTCTTTTCTCAGTAACGGATTGATATCTAACAACATTATTTTTTGAAATGTGCCAATGAATTCCACCTTTGCCGGAATTTGTTCTTGTATCTATTTTCAGATTCAAGGTAGTATATTGCGGAGTATTTTTCTCATCATTTTTATAGCGAACCAATGTTTTCAGTTTACTTCCGTAGAATTTGTCCGGCCAATGACATTTTTCACAAGTCTCTCTTGCCGGCCGAAGATTATGCACCGGAGTTGGAATAGGCCGTTCATACAAATCGAAAGTAAGCGAAATCATCTGCCAAGCTCCGTTAAGCTTCGAAGCAATTAAAGCATCAACTCCTTCGCCAACATGACAACTAACACAATCAACATGTGCATGCGGAGAATCCTGATATGTGACCCATTCAGGATTCATTACCGAATGACAAGCTGTTCCGCAAAACTCAGCACCATCCATAAATTTTAACGTTCTAAAACTTGCAAAACTCAGGAATAATATATTGAGCAAAGTAAGAATAGCTATTGTTCTAAATAAACCCGAACCGAATTTGCTATCCTGCAAATCTCCTTTGGGAAATCTTGTTTCGGTTAATTCGGCCAGAGGAATTCCTGTTTCTCTTTTATATTTCCACCAGCCAAACGGAATCAGCATTAAACCAATAACAAATAAAGTTGGTAACAATAGATAAGAAATTAACCCTATATAAGCATTGGTAAAGATACCGAGTAATCTCGGTATCTCTAAGATAAAAAAGGTTATAAAAGATGACGTTGCAAGAATCATCCCGATTTTGCCGTATAAATTAACCGAAACAGCAACAATAAATTGTAAATATTTATTTTTCATTTTATGTTCCGTTATTTAGAAAACAATTTATCGTAAATCTTTTGTTGTTTGCCGCTTCTGATCGCTTTCTTTAAGTCGGCTGTATTCTCATTCAACCATTTATGCATCGGGTCATTCATTATTTTTTTAATTAAAGCATCAACATCTTTGTCATGAAGTTCTTTAGCTTCAGGAATAAACTTGAAATAGAAATTATGAATAACATCATAAATGCCGTGCCACCAAGTATAATCCGGTCCCATCATTGCTGCGCCATGGCGAGCACGCCTTCCTTCATGATGCCAAAGTTCCCAATATTCCCAATCAATACCACTACCAAAGTTTGCTTTGCCTTTTAACAATCCTTTTTTCTTAACCAACTTTATTATTTCGGTTGCCGGCTTTGCAAATTTTTCATCATACAATTTAACTACAGCATCAAATTGATAAAAATGTCCATCAGCAAACGTTGAACTGTGACAACTTAAACAAACATCTTTCATGTTTTGTCTTTTTGCTTTGTAATTATCTTTTTTCTTTGAAATAGGAGGCCTTAATGACCACTGCAATCTTTTTCCAACATCATGTGTAACTTTTTGTTTTTTTGTAGCGGACATATGGCAAGTTGCACAGGTAGGCGCCTCGTAATAATCAATACCAACAACCCATCTATCTGCTTTTAAATTCATATCCTCTTTATGTGTGTAATAAGCATTTCCATGTTTACTTTCTTCAAAAATTTCTTTTTGCGGATGGTCCGGTCCCAAATGACATTTCGAACAACTTTCAGGCTGCCTAGCTTGTGCCTTTGAAAATGCATGTCGGGTATGACACGCAACACAAGAACCTTTCGAACCATCGGGATTCAAACGACCAATGCCGGAATTAGGCCAACTTTTTCGGGAAAGCATGTTAGGTGAATTTTTATCAATTATAACTTTTGTACCGTGACAACTTTCACAACCTGCCGTTGCAACCGGAGAACCACCCCCTACATGAGCCAAATAAGCATCTTTCGATTCTAAAATTAAACCGGCACTAGCATGATATGATTTCCCAACTTCTTCAGCTTCTTTTGCATGGCAGCTTCCACAATCTTTTGGCGTAACCAATGTTGCAATATATGCACCGTTGTGTTTAAAAGCATCGGGATCAGTTTTTGCCGCACTGTGACAATCAATACATGTAACGCCATGTTCGGCATGCTTTGAACTGTGCCATTGATTATAAAGACCCGGACTTTTTTCTTTGTGGCAAGTCATACATTTCCCCCCTTGTCTGCCTTGCGCACTAATAAGAGAAAAGAATCCTATTATCGAAATTAAAACTATAAATTTTTTCATTTCTCTACTGTTCCTATTTTGTGATTGGTTTATTTCTCTACTCTGATTTTTTCTGCTTTATTTAATTCTCTGATTTCTTGTGAACTTGTCGGATGACCTAAATTATCGATATTTTTCATCATTTCTATATATTTAGATTTCGATACGCTATTTTGCCAATTACCTGTTGCCATCCCCAATCCTGTAATCACAATAAACAAAACTATAATTAAGATTGCAACTTTTTTTATCGAAATACTTTTCTTTTTTAATTGCATATTTAAAGTATCAGTAACCGGACAAACGGCAACACAGTTCATACACGATGTGCATTCATCGGAATATACCTTTTTAACTTTATGAACTTTAATTTTCGAAGGACAAACTTCCGTGCAAAGCCCGCAATCTATACAAGAATTTTTATTTCTTGTGATTCTGTTTAAGCTTAAAAAGCTAAACATTGAAAGAAATGCACCGTAGGGACATAAATATCTGCACCAAAAATTTCTGATAAAAATTGAAAGTGTAAACAAAATTATAATT
>CAZCBD010000193.1:0-4754 GCA_964496755.1 uncultured Melioribacteraceae bacterium | reverse complement strand
TACAGTTGATTATAGTTGAACTTTGTATGCATCATTTTTATAAATGCCTTTACCGTCATGAGTTATTTTTGAAGTTTTGCCATGCATCAATCGGGGGGCATTTATAATTTTTGCTCCGAAAGAAATTCCAATACCCTGATAACCCAAGCAAACGCCAAGTATTGGAATTTTATTTCCCAGTTCTTTAATTACGGTTAATGACATTTTGGAATCTTCAGGAACACCGGGACCGGGAGAAATAACAATTCTGCTCGGATTAATTTTTTTTATTTCTTCCAAATTTATTTTGTCGTTTCTTTTAACAACAATATTTGAAGTATATTTACCAATCAACTGTACCAAGTTGAAAGTAAACGAATCATAATTATCAATTACTAAAATTTTCATTAATAACCTCGGCAAAGTTTAATGCATTTTTAAGAGCTGCGGCTTTATTTAAACATTCAGCGTATTCATTTTCCGGAATGCTATCTGCAACAATTCCGGCGCCGGCTTGCCAATATAATTTATTTCCTTTAGCAAAAAAAGTTCTAATTGCAATGCACATATCGAGGTTCCCGCGAAAGTCGATATACCCAATTGCACCGGCATAAATGTTTCTTTTAGTTTTTTCATATTTATTAATTAGTTGAATTGCTCTAATTTTAGGAGCCCCGGAAACAGTACCGGCCGGGAAACTTGATTTCAAAGCATCAATACAATTTTGATTTTCCGAAAGAATTCCTTCCACTCTGGATACAATGTGCATAACATGGCTAAATTTATGTATGCTCATTTTTTCGGTTAAAGCAACCGTATCTAATTCACAAACTCTTCCCAAATCGTTTCGGGCCAAATCTAGCAGCATTACATGCTCGGCAATTTCTTTTTTGTCATTTAATAAATCGGTTTCTAACAATTGATCTTCGGCTTCGGTTTTTCCACGTTTGCGTGTGCCTGCAATGGGTAAAATGGTTGCGTTTTTATTTTGAACTCGGAGCAAATCTTCGGGTGAAGTTCCAACAATTTTAATATCATTTGTTAATTCAAAATAGTACATATACGGCGAAGGATTTACAATTCGTAATGCACGATAAACATTGAATAAATCGCCCTCAAAGGTTGCTTTAAATCTTACTGAAGGGACAATTTGAATTACGTCACCTTCATAAATATTTTTTTTACAATTTGTAACGATCTTTTCAAATTCATTTTGCTGGTTATTTTCTTCTTTTATATTAAAGCTAAAAGTTGAATTAATTGTGATTGGTTTTGCAAGTTCAATTTTTAAAATATTAATTTCCGATTTAGCTTTTAAATATTCTTCTTTTAGGTTACTGGTTTCATTTAAATGGACATTATTAATAATAATAGTTTGGTGTTTATAATGATCAAATGCAATAATGGTGTTGTATATCCCAAAAATTGAATCGGGTATATTCAGCTCATCCTTTTTGTTTGCAACAGTTACTTCTTCAATTAATTCGATATTTTCAAATCCAAGGTAACCAACAATACCACCGGTAAAGTTGGGAAGTGAATCAAGTTTTAGTGAATTAAACTTTTCTATGTTTTCAGATAAATAGTTAAATATATTTTTATTTAAGATTGAAATATTACCGTTTGAATTAATTTTTAACTGGTTACCGTTATTAGAAATAATTTGATCGGGGTTTCTTCCGATAAAGGAATATCTAGCCAATTGGCCAATGCTTTCAACCGATTCAAGCAAAAAGGAATTATTTGAATTCCTTCTGATTTTTAAATATGCCAAAACAGGAGTTATTAGATCGGAAGTTATTATTTCATAAACAGGTATTGTTTTATAATTTTTCGAATATTTTAAGAAATCTTCAAAAGTCATTTTAACCTCAAAAAAAAAACCTTCTCAGCAGAGAAGGTTTGAATAATTTTATTTTAAACTTCGTAACTGAGCTTCAAGCTATATAAACCTTTGCCAATGCCAGTTTATTGAAGTTATGCCAGTAGTATTAATATGTTTTACAAAGTTTCTATACATAGTAACACAAATATATTCAAAAAATTATCCCTTTGTCAAGTTATTTTTTAGAATTCAAACCACTTATTTACAATATCAAATTGATTGTCAGTTTTTTTATGGTAAAATTCATTAGTGTGGTTGCTGTAAGTATAATCATTTTCATACTTTTTAAAATTAGTAGCCACATCTTCAATAGCATCCATAATAACTTCCAATTCCTTATCGGTCATGGTGGGATGCAAAGACAATCTAACCCAACCAGGTTTTTCCGATAAATCGCCTTCGCTGATTTTTTTTGTAATTCTTTTTGAACGCGAAGGATCAACATGAAGCAAATAATGCCCGTAAGTACCGGCGCAAGAACAGCCGCCACGAACTTGGATTCCATATAGATCATTTAGAAGTTTTACTGCCATATTGTAATGTAGGTCCTCAATATAAAAAGATAAGATGCCAAGTCTTTCTCGAATATTATCAGCTAGAAGGTGTACGGAAGGAATTTTATCAAATCTTGGAAATGCATATGCAAGTAGTTCTTTTTCGCGATTAATAATATTTTCAACACCCATCTGATTTTTCAATTTAATGGAAAGAGCGGTTTTAATTGCCTGCAAAAATCCGGGGGTGCCACCGTCTTCTCTGGTTTCAATATCATTAATATATTTATGATCGCCCCATGGGTTTGTCCAATCAACAGTACCGCCGCCCGGATGGTCTGGCACACTTCTATTATATAGTTTGGAATCAAAAATTAAAACACCCGATGTTCCGGGTCCGCCCAAAAATTTATGGGGAGAAAAGAAAATAGCATCTAATTTTTCCTGAGGATCTTCGGGATGCATATTAATATCCACATAGGGGGCAGAAGCTGCAAAATCTACAAAACAAAGTCCACCCTGTTGATGAATTAGTTTTGCCATTTCGTGATACGGAGTTTCTACTCCTGTAACGTTAGAGCAAGCGGTAATTGAAGCTATTTTTAATTTTCTGTTTTTGTATAAGTTAAGTAATTCTTTGTAATGCTCAAGATTTATTCGACCATCATGGGTGGGTTCAATTACAACTACATCACATATTGTTTCTAACCAAGATGTTTGATTCGAATGGTGTTCCATATGGGTTATGAAAACTACGGGTTTATCGTCTTTTTTTAATTCCAATTTATTCTTTAATTGTTCTGGAATCTTTAGTCCTAATATGCGTTGGAATTTGTTTACAACCGTAGTCATTCCAAATCCTGCGGTAATTATTACATCGTAATTGGCAGCGTTTACGTGCGATTTAATTATTCTTTGAGCTTCATGATATGCTTTGGTCATTAAAGTACCGGTAGTACTTGTTTCGGTGTGTGTGTTGGCAACAAACGGGCCTATTTCATTTATAATGTGTTCTTCAATTGGTCTGTATAACCTTCCACTTGCAACCCAATCTGCATAGATTAAATCCTTTTCACCATAAGGGGATAAAAACTTTTGGTTGTATCCAATAGTATTTTTTTTAAATTTTTCAAAATAATTTTCAAGCAAACTCATAATAATTCCAAATTTGTTTTATACTATAAAAATAATAAAGAAAGTTACAAAATATTTTACTGATTAAAAATCAATTATTATAATAGAGTTGTTATTTCTATTGTTTGTTATTAAGTTTCTACTCTTAATTAAATGTACTATCGAAATAAAAAAAAGGTGAATTTTGTTAAATAAATTTTTCAGTAAGATTTCAGGTTTATTTGGTAATAAAAAAAAAACTTCCGATAATAATAAAAAAACAGACATAAAAAAGAATAGTTCTTCTCAAAAAGAAAATCAAAATCTACAGTTAAAAAAATCAAAAACAGTTGCTAATAAAAATTCCGAATGGAAAAATAAATCAACAAATTCGATATCAGATAATAAGAAGAAATTTTCTTCTAAAACAGATTATTCCAAAAAGAAAGCAGATAATTCAAAAAAGTGGAAAATGGAAGATTTTTCTGTTTTGCCCAAAGAGGGTGAAACCAGATTTCACGATTTGAAAATTGAAACTTCAATTATGCATGCAATTGCAGATTTGAATTTTAAATATTGCACTCCAATCCAAGCAAAAGTTTTACCGGAAACATTAAACGGAAAGGATGCGGTTGGAAAAGCGCAAACAGGAACGGGCAAAACAGCGGCTTTTTTAATTACCATTTTGAATTTTATTTTAAAAAACAGAAAAAAGGAAAGAAAGCAAGGGTTCCCGAGAGCTTTAATAATTGCTCCCACAAGAGAATTGGTTCTTCAGATTTTGAAAGATGCCCAAGCTCTTTCTAAATACACAAGAATAAAATCAATTGCTGTTTTTGGCGGAATGGATTATAAAAAGCAAAAACAAATGTTAAAATCGAAATTGGCTGATATAGTAATTGCTACTCCGGGAAGGTTATTAGATTTTAAAAAAAATAATGATATAAATTTATCGGAAGTTGAAATTTTAGTGATTGATGAGGCCGACAGAATGTTGGATATGGGATTTATTCCTGATGTTAGAACAATCGTTAAAAGTACTCCATTCAAAACCAAAAGACAAACCTTATTTTTTAGTGCAACAATAAATTCTACTGTTCAGCGATTGGCAAATTCGTGGACAAATAATAGTATAAGTGTAGAGATTGATTCGGATAATATTGTGGCAAAAACTATTGAACAAAAAATGTATTTAATTTCCGACGAGGAAAAATATACTTTACTATACAATTTAATATTAAAAAATAATCTTTCAAAAGTACTTGTATTTTGCAATAGGAGAG
>CAZCBD010000192.1:0-4754 GCA_964496755.1 uncultured Melioribacteraceae bacterium | reverse complement strand
ATTTTTAATTTTTGACTGATATTTACGTGCCTGTTCCAGATCCGCATTATTGTCAACAGAAATACTTTCAAATTCTGTAGTAACAATTTTTATTTTTATCGAATTCTCAAGCATTCTTAATTGTTCCAACTTTTCGGTTTTTTCCAAATCGGTTTGTTCTAAATTTGTAAAATTCAACAAAGCATCGCGCCTATAAACATACAATCCGATATGCTTAAAATATTCGGTAGTATTTAGAGCTTCGCGCAATGATTTTGCATCTCGTACATAAGGAATAGGAGCTCGCGAAAAATATAATGCATTGTTGTGATAATCAAATACTACTTTCACTACTGAAGAATCGGTTAATTCTTCAACCGTTGAAATTTTCTTTGCCAAAGTTGAAACATTTACAGAATGATCAAACAATAAAGGTTCAATTGCCTGGTCAATCATTTTAGGTTCAATAAAAGGTTCATCACCTTGAATATTTACTACAATATCGGCATTAGAATATTTTGCTGCAACATAAGCAATTCTATCTGAGCCGGTGGAAATATCCTTGGGTGTCATTATAGCATTGCCGCCAAAACTTATCACGGTGTTAAAAACTTTTTCGTCATCAACGGCAATAATTAACTCGTTCAACAATTTTGCTCTGGAGGCATTTTCGTATGTATGTTGAATCATGGGTTTACCATTTATATCAGCCAATGGTTTACCCATCAAACGTGTAGAAGCAAATCTTGCAGGAATTATGCCTAAAACCATTATGCATTCCTTTTTTGATTGATCACTTTGGGAACTCTAAAATATTCATCATCAGCTTCGGGAGCATTTTTTAAGACTTTATTTCTATCTATTGATGTTTTAACAACATCTTCGCGAAAAGCATTTTCTTTCATAACAGGATGCGATAATGGTTCCACATTGCTTGTATCAAGCTCATTTAACTTTTCTACATATCCAATTATTTTATTTAAATCTTCAACATATTCTTCCATTTCATTTTCATTTAATTTTAATTTCGACAGCTTTGCAATGTACTCGATATCTTTTTGAGTAACTTTCATAATCTCTCCGTTAATTAACAGATATATATAATTTTTTAACTATTCCTTGGTTAGATTTATCCGAAATAATACAATATGAAAAAATTCTACTTTCGGTAGCAGTTATTTCAACATTAAACTTATTTTCAGTCGGCAAAACAATTATTTTGTTTTCAAAACCGGATTGCACCGTCCATTCCAATTCGGAAGGATAATTCGCAAGTAAATAAGCAGATGCAAATACAGATTTTTTTTCTCCCTTATTCAAATACAGAGTATCTATCCCGCTGTGATTAAGTTCGGAAGAATGCCCGGCATAATATCAAAAAAATCTTTCGTGTTAAAATCAAATACTAACTTAGAAACGGCGCCTGTATTTGTATTACTTTTAAGTTTCAGTGTAATTGTATGATTGTAATTCCCACGGTTAAAAGTTTTATAGCGTATGTTATAAAAACTTTCCTTTATTGAAACAAATTTTTCGTTTAACTTTTTAACTCTCTCAGATAGTCTTTCGGTTTCTGTGGGTAAATCCGAAAACAAACCGGCATTACTAATTAAATTCAAAATATACGTATCAACTTTATCACCAACAGAAAATGAAATTATCTTTTTGTTTTCAATTTTTTGCAATAAATTATTAACCGTTTCGCTTCCCATAATATCGGATTCATGAGTAAATATTATTGTAATGAAATCGATAAAATTGTTTAGATTGTTTTCAGAATTGTAAAACTCGATTAAATCAATAATTGAAGCATATAAATCGGATGCTACTATTGTGGGTTGTATTGCATTAATTGTATTTATTAAGTCGCTCTTGCTATTTGTGAAATCCACTTCTTTTTTTAATCTATCTCCATATGAATAAATTGCAAATTTTAAATTTGTTAAACCTTTTGCAAAAGCTTTATTTATAAAATCTATTGCAAGATTTTTATTTTTATCGATTTTACTACCGTTAAATTCTCTTGAATTAATCAGAATAGAAATCTTTTGTTCGGAATTTTTAATGTTAAATTTTTTAATGTTAAAATCTTTTATTATACCATCTTCTACAAACTCAAACTCATTTTTAGTTAAATTCTGTTTTCCATTTCCCAAAAAATCTTGAACATTAAAAATTAAATTAATCAGATGTGGTAATTCTTTTTCCGCAAAGAATTTAGTAATTAAAAATCCTTGTGAATTGTTAGTTGTAGGAAGATATTTAAAATCCCACAGTGGCCCAACTCCTACAGAATTATCAGGGCGAGTAACAACCACCTGCCATGTATAAGACTTACCAATTATTAACCCGGGTACGGCTATGCACCTTGATGTAGGCAACGGATAAAACTCTTTTTTTAAGGATGTAGAATTTTCAGGAAATTCTTTTAAAATAATTTTCTTTGTGTTATTCATACAATCCCATTTAAGGAGTAAATCGCCCCAAATGCTATATTCCAAAGTTGGATTCGAGGGATATTCGTAAACCGGTTCCGGCCTTGTTATTTCCGGCGTATTAAAAGTACAGCCTTTAAACAAAAAAGCCAAAAGCACTAAATATGAAAATAATTTTTTCATCCACTATTCAATTAATTTTTATTAATAAAATTAGTGAATTTCTGAAACAGATACTTAAATTAGAGAGAAAAAAATCAGATAAATTCAGCTGTAGATTTAGGTATCCAAGCAACCTTTCCATCAGATAATTTAATTCGGATCCAATTATCAACCTTCTCTTCAACTTTAAATTTTAATCCGGCATGAATTATAAAAGCATCTTTATCGTTTTCGCTTGGAGATACTTTGGCTGTTACTACATCCTCAACCAAAACCGCATAATAAGAAGATTCTTCGATGTTGCTTCTGGCAAGAAATATAATCAGAACAAAAAGTAAAATAAAAAAGGTTGTACTACCGAAAATAAAAGCTATTCGTTGCGTTCCGGCATTAGTCGGATAAAAATAAAATCTAATAAATCCAAGCAGTAAAATGAATAAAACAATCGTTAAAATTGCCCAAAACTTCAAGGAAAAGGCAGCAACTATTGAATCCCAAAATCTTGTAATTCCTAAAGTAGGAACTTCTTCAATCTTATCAATTGTATGTGCTTTGGCAATTTGCAAATTATATAAAATATCAGAATCATCCGGCGACAATTCCAAGGCTTTTTCAAAATACAAAATTGCATATCCCAATTTCCCCGTTTTATAATAAGCATTGCCCAAATTATAAAACAATTCGGGAGCTTCAAAACCTTCATTTACAACTTTTTGATAAAGCTCAATTGCTTCTGAATATTTACCGTCCTTATACTTTCCATTTGCATCTGCAAAATATTTTTCCGCTTGCCCGAAAGACAAACTATGAATAAATATAAACAGTAAAATCAGTTTAATAATTTTCATATTTACTTTCCTTTAATTGAACTTTCAATACCAACAATTGTTTTAAATGTTTTATCAAGTAAATCCTTTTGGGCTTCATTATTCAATGGCGCAAATCTAGCCATTTCACATTTTTCCAAAATTGTTTTTACATTTTCGCAAATTTCATTTTCGATTTTCTTTTGTATTAAAATTTCTAATACTTTTTCAATTGAAAATTCTATTCGTTTAATGTTAAACTTATCTTCCAAATAGCCACTTAATGCATTCGAAATTTCGGAATAAAATTTTTCGGTATCGTTTAAATCATAAAATTTATTTGCAAGTTTCAATCTTTGTTTTGCAATTTTTTCTGCTTTTTTAAACTTCAACAACCGAGTGTCCTTTAAAAGCCTCTCTCTCTTTTTAGTAAAAAATATCGATGCAACAAAAATAACTATCGGTATAATTATAAAATACCAATACCAGTCCCAAATTGAAGACAATTTCTCTCTTTTAATTAACTCAACATTTGAGGTTTTTATATATCGAATATCCTTACTTAAAAGTTGTACATCTTCCTTTGAAAAACCGGAAATAGGAGTGTTCACAAACTGATTATCTCCCTTTTCAATCCGGACTTTAAACTCAGGAGTTTTTAAGGTAACATATTTTTTCTTTGCTAAATCAAAATATGAAAATTCCACAGGTTTAATTTTTTTTATTCCGGCTATTCGCGGAATAATTAAATATTCAATTTCTTTTGAACCCGAAATAATCTTACCCTTATTAATTTTCTCAGACGTTTTAGGGTCATATTTTTCAAATCCTGCCGGAATATTAATATCAGGCGGGTTCAATAATTTTATATTTCCCGAACCTGATAATTTCAATTTAAGTGTAATGGGTTCATTAACTTTAACTTTTGAAGGTTCCAAAGTAGCATTTAATTTAAAACGTCCTACCGCACCAGAAAAATTTTTCGGTTTATTTTCAAGCGGTAAAGGCAAAATATTTAACACCACCGTATTTTGCCGTATAATTAATTGCAATTTTATAGACTCGCGACATTGAAGTGTTCAATGTTCCTTGATCATTGATGACATCATTATCAAAGCTATTATCATTGTTTCCAAAAAATGTATCTTCAAACGGATTGTCATCGGATAAATTCAAAACATTGTTTCCGTTTGAACCGCTATTTTGATTGATATTATTTAATTCTTTCAATGAAAGTGCCGCACCAAACTCCATATTGTGATTTAATTGGACAAAGTCTTTTTTATCATAAACTTTGGGTTGGATACAAGTTGTCAATTCTCGTTCGACAATCTTGTCCTTATATTCAAGTGCTGTCCTTTTGATAGGCCTT
>CAZCBD010000191.1:0-4763 GCA_964496755.1 uncultured Melioribacteraceae bacterium | reverse complement strand
GCCGGGACAAAAGCAAATCCAAATTCATATTGATGAAGAAAAAGCTGCTTTGTATGGTTTGAATACACAATATATCGCAAATAATGTCCGCTATGTTTTTGATGGAATGCTGGCTACTCAATTTAGAGACGGTGACGATGAAATTGATGTTATTTTCAAGTATCCGAAAAATTATCGATCATCAATTGCCGATGTAAAAAATCTTAAACTGACTAGTCAAACAGGCCAAACATTCGCTCTTGCCGACGTTGCTGATTTTAAAATCCTACCCGGTCCGGCCAGAATAAAACGATTCGACCAAAAACGTACTATTATTGTTAGCGGAAATATTGACAAAGAAAAAACCAAATTAGATAAGATTAATGCAAAACTTGCAACCATTTTCCCGAAAATCGAAAAACTTTTTCCGGGTGTTACTTTGAAAATAGGCGGTCAGTTTGAAGAATTTATGGAAGTATTTAATAACATTATCCCGCTTTTTATATTGGGAATAATTATTATTTTTATTTTCCTCGGAACACAATTTAAATCCTACTCACAACCACTGGTTATTTTAACTACCGTTCCATTCGGATTGATCGGGGCAATGTTCGGTCTTTTAATTTCCGGAAATCCTTTTAGTTTAGTTTCTATGTTTGGATTTGTTGCTCTTGCCGGCATTGTTGTTAATGACGCTATTGTCCTTATTTCATTTTTTAATGACAGAAGAAATATAGAATCTAAATCCGTAATAAATATTTGGAGAAGCATTGTTGATTCCGGAAGATTACGCCTGCGACCTATTATTTTAACATCTCTTACAACTATCTTCGGCTTATTGCCAATGGCATTTGGCATAGGTGGCCAATCGGGAATGTGGTCTCCGCTTGCAAATACAATTCTCTTCGGCTTAATATTTTCTACAATATTAACTTTGTTTGTTATTCCGGCTTTACTTGCAATCTTGGATGACTTAAAGAAAGTTAGAAAAAAGATTTTGAATAAAGTATAAAATCGGATAAAACACCACGGTTGATTTATCTAAATTAATAGAGTTGCTTTAAGCAACTCTATTAATATTAATATTTTTACTTTACAAGGGAATTATCTTTAATAAAACTAATTACAACTATGCCATAAATTATATGTCCCATCAAGCTTCCGATAATTTGTAGAAATAAACTACCTTCGGGAGCAGACATGCTGCCGGGCAACATTCTCATCATTAGCATTGCAACTTGGGCAAATATAAAAACAGTTATTCCGAAAAATGCACCCTTTAAAATTTTCTTTTCACATTTTCCTAATAAAAATGAAAAAAACAGAACGTATGAAAGGGCAAAAATAATTCCAATCATAAAATGCATTATCCAACCTATAAATATCGGCATTCCCAACATACCGGATAACATTGCCGGCGGATTCATTTTAGGCATTCCCATCATTGGGGCAACAAATATAATCATTGTCATTACAACGGTTCCAACTATCCCACCCAAAACAGCTTGTTTAATCTTAGTATTCATTTTGATTCTCCTTTTTAATAAAATTGATTAACTACTCAATTAGTCGGAGTATCATCAAAAACCTGACAACTAAGATCATTTTTTAATTTTTTTTGAGATTTCTTTTTTTAGAACAGAAATTTTCATTTCATCTTCTTTGGTAAGATTATCTTCGGTTTTATTTGGCCAACTCAAAATAGTGTCGATAAGTTTGCTTTGGGAAGCAAACTTAGTACAAGATTCACACATTTGTTTATGAAAAAACAATTTTATTTTTTCAACTTTGGTTAAAGAAAAAACCGTTTCTTTTTCAATTAATTCGGTAGCTTTTTTGCAAGTTAAAAATATTTTATTCAATAGTTTCATTATTTTTTCCCGATCCAATATTTTTCAAAACATTCACGTAATTTTAATTTTGCGCGGTGTAAAACCTGCCAATAATTAGACGGAGAAATACCCAAATCCTGACAAATTTCTTCACCTTTAAAACTTTTAAGAAATTTCAATTGAACAGCTGCAACTTGCATTTCGGAAAGCTTTGTCAAGCATAATTTTAGAATTTCATCAAATTCTCTGCTATGTTCAAATTCAGAGGTTAAAAGATATTCCCTTGGCGCTTTTTCTTCAACCCAATTATTGTTTACATTAAATTGATTTAATGATTCTGCAATTCTATTTTCAGCCCTTTGATATTTTTTTCTGTAGTAGTCAATTATTTTATTATTTAATATAGATAACAACCAAGTTCTTGGGGAGCTTTCTTTTTTAAAACTTTCAAATGAATTGAAAGCAGCAAGAAAAGTATCCTGTACCAAATCAGCAACAATTTCGGAATCACTTATTTTGTATTTGGCTCTGGCATATAAATCATCCGTGTAAGCTTCAACCCATTTGCTTATAATTTTATCTTTCATTGATACTTCTCAATCTTTATTTTAAATTGAAGTTTTATCATTAATATAAAAATTAAAATCATTTATTTGCTCAAAAAAATAGTAATTTACAAGTAACCGGTAAAAATCAGATAGCCTACTAAAAAGTATTTTTTTTAAAATAATATTGTTAACTTTACGAGGTTAAATTTTGGAGAACTATGTATAATTTAATTGTAATGGTAAAGCAAGTTCCTGATACAGCGAACATATCAGGAAAAGTAATGAACGACGACGGTACGGTAAACCGTTCGGCTCTTCCGGCGATTTTTAATCCCGAAGATAAAGAAGCATTAGAGTTCGCATTAAAAATTAAAGATAATTATGATGCAAAAATAACTGTAATTACAATGGGCCCGCAGCGTGCAACCGATGTATTAAAAGAATGTTTGTTTATGGGTGCCGATGAAGCTGTATTAATTTCCGACAGAAAATTTGCCGGTTCCGATACCTTAGCAACATCGTATGTAATTAGCGAAGCTATTAAAAAATTGGGCGAATTTGATATTGTTTTTGCCGGCCGACAAGCAATTGACGGAGATACTGCACAAGTTGGTCCGCAAACTGCAGAAAAATTGGGAATGCCGCAAATTACTTATGCCGAAGATATTTTAAACTTAAAGGAAAATGAAATTACAGTTAAGAAAAAAATTGAAGGTGGTTTTGAAATCTTAAAAGCAAAACTTCCTCTTCTTATTACCGTTCTTAAAGATGCTACTCAACCTAGACCATATTCGGCTAAAAAAATGTTAGCAAAGAAAAACTCTAAATCCGTAATCGATTTAGAAAAAATCAATGACAATTATTCCGGAATTTCATTGGAAGATTTAATTGAAAAATATTCGGCAAAAGGTCAATTCATTAAAACCCTAACAATGAAAGAACTTCAGCTGGACGAATCACGATTAGGATTAAGAGGCTCACCAACAAAAGTTCACAAAATTGAATCTGTTGTACTTTCCGGTGGCGAATCGATAAAAATTGAACCGACCAAAGAAGGTTTGGCAAAATTAATCGATGAATTAATGCATGACCATATATTAGGATAAGCAAAAGGAACTATGATGAATACATTTTCAAAAGAAGTTTGGGTTTTTGTTGAACAACATAATGGAAAAGTTGCCGACGTAAGCTGCGAATTGCTTAGCAAAGGCAGAAAACTTGCCGACCAAATGGATGGTACGCTAAAAGCAATTATAATTGGAAACAATGTTGAAGAAGTAGCAAAATCAACTTTTAAATACGGTACTAATGAAGCTTATTTAGTTCAACATAAATCTTTAGAACAATATCGTACTGTTCCGTACAGTAGGATTTTAAATGAATTAGTAAAAAAAGAATCGCCAAGAATTGTATTGTTTGGAGCAACAATAATCGGGAGAGATTTGGCTCCGGTAATTGCCTCAAACACTTTAAGCGGGTTAACTGCAGATTGTACAAATCTTGAAATTTCCGATATTACTTACATGAAAAAGGATTATAAGGATATTCTACTTCAAATCCGCCCCGCCTTTGGAGGAAACATTGTTGCAACAATTATTACTCCCGAAAATCCGGTTCAAATGGCAACCGTTCGCGAAGGTGTAATGGAAATGCAGGAAGTTGAAAATCCAAATCAAATTAAAATTACGGAAATACCATATTCACCAAATGATTTTGATGAAATAATTCAAATTATTGAACAACATAGAGAAGAAAATAAAGTAAATATAAAGTCAGCTCCAATAATTGTAGCCGGCGGATACGGATTAGGTACAAAAGATAATTTTGAACTAATCGAAAAGTTAGCCGATACAATTGGCGCAGAAACTGCAGGTAGTCGTGCTGCAGTAGATGCCGGATTTATTTCACACGACCGCCAAATTGGTCAAACAGGTGTAACGGTAAGACCAAAACTAATGATTTCAGTAGGTATTTCAGGTGCAATTCAGCACCGTGCGGGAATGGACGAATCGAACAAAATAATTGCTATAAATCCTGACCCTGAAGCACCGATTTTTGAAATTGCACATTATGGAATTATTGCTAAAGCTGAAGATGTTATTCCATTATTTATTGATGTATTTAAACACAAATTGAAGTAGAGGACCAAATGCCTAATTTCTTCACAGAAAACGAAGACTTATTGTTTCATTTCAATAAAATGGACTTAAAAGACTTGTGCGAAAAAATTGAAGACAATTACACACAAGCAAATGAATTTGATTATGCACCTGTTAATTACGAAGACGCATTAGAAGGATATAAAAAAGTTTTGGAATTGGTTGGCGATATTTCGGCAAATAGAATTGCCGAACGTGCCGCTAGTGTTGACGAAGAAGGTGCTCAATTTGAAAATGGTAAAGTT
>CAZCBD010000190.1:0-4768 GCA_964496755.1 uncultured Melioribacteraceae bacterium | reverse complement strand
ATTAGTAAAATTCAGAAGAGAAGGTAAAATGGTTTTTTATTCAGTTGATGACTCACACATTAGTTTGTTGATAGATTTACTTGAAGAACATTTAAATGAAAAAAGATAGGAGATAAATATGAGTTCAAATTATTCCATTTCGAAAAAATCAAATTATAATTTTGAAGAAACACTTGAAAAAATTATTGAGGCACTTAAATCGGAAGGTTTCGGAGTTTTGACTGAAATCGATGTAAAAGCAACATTAAAGAAAAAGATAAATGTTGAATTTAATAATTATAAAATTCTTGGTGCGTGCAATCCACCTTTTGCACACAAAGCATTATTAGTTGAAGAAGAAATAGGTTTAATGCTTCCTTGCAATATAATTGTTTATGAAAATCGTGAAAAAGAAATTATTGTATCGGCTATTAAACCTTCCTTGGCAATGCAAACAATTGGAAATGCAGACCTTAATTCCATAGCAACTGAAATTGAGAAAAAATTAGAATCGGTAATTAATAAATTTTGAGTTAATGATAAAGTCGATATTTAAAATAGATAAAATGGATTGCCCGTCCGAAGAAATTTTAATTAGAAACAATTTGCAAATTTTTCCTAACATTTTCGAATTAAAGTTTGATTTAAACAACCGGCTTTTAGAAATAATTCACGATGAAAACAGTTTCAATATTCTTTCGAAAATTGATGAATTAAATTTAGGCTCAACGCTTCTTTCGGAGAATGAAGCAAATCCTGAAAATAAAAATTCGACAATTACCGATTCCGAAAAACATAAACAAAAAAGCATCCTGATAAAGGTGCTAGTTATAAACGCATTCTTTTTTGTATTGGAAATAATGTTTGGAATAATCTCGAATTCGATGGGTTTGGTAGCAGACTCTTTAGATATGTTTGCCGATGCCTCGGTTTATGGTATTAGTTTATTTGCAATTGGTGGTTCATTGACAAAGAAAAAATCGATTGCAAAATTAATTGGATATTTTCAATTATCGCTTGCCACCTTTGGATTTTTGGAAATAATTAGAAGATTTTTAGCAACAAGTTTGAATGTGAATTTTAAAATAATGATTGTAATTTCCGTACTTGCATTACTCGGAAATATTTTAAGTCTGTATCTTTTTCAAAAACAAAACAGTAATGAAGTTCATATGAAAGCCAGTCAAATATGCACTTCAAATGATGTTATAGTTAATTCAGGTGTTATTATTGCAGCAATTCTTGTTTCATTGCTTAATTCAAATTTGCCTGATCTAATTGTGGGAACTTTTGTATTTATAATAGTTTTTAATAGTTCGCTAAGAATAATAAAACTAGGGAAAAATTAAAATGTCGCATGATCATTCACATACGCACAAAGTAAATTTCAACAAAGCATTTTTAGTTGGAATTATTTTAAACTCCATTTTTATTGCAATTGAAGCCGGTTATGGAATTATAATTAACTCAATGGCATTGCTTGCTGATGCCGGTCATAATTTGAGTGATGTTTTAGGATTAATATTAGCTTGGGGAGCAACTGTATTGGCAAAACGCTCGGCAACTAACAAAAAAACTTATGGCATGAAAAAATCCACTATCCTAGCGGCTTTGTTTAATTCAATAATTTTGCTGATAGCAGTTGGAGCAATTTTATTGGAAGCAATAAAAAAAATATCGAACCCCGAGCCTGTTCTTGGTTCAACCATGATGCTTGTTGCAGGAATCGGTGTTGTAATAAATATGGGAACCGCTCTGTTTTTTGTGCGCGATAGAAAAAATGATATAAATATTAACGGTGCTTTTTTACATATGGCTGCAGATGCCGCAATTTCTCTTGGTGTTGTTCTAACCGGATTTATTATTTCAAAAACAAATTGGTATTTAATTGACCCTATTTTAAGTATTATTATCGCTATCGTGATTACATACGGTACTTGGGATTTATTGAAAGAATCTTTTAATCTTGCAATTGATGCTGTTCCAAAAAATATAAAGGTTGAAGGCATCAAAAAATATATTGAAAATATTGATGGTGTTTTAGGTGTACACGATCTGCATGTCTGGGGAATGAGCACAACTGAAAATGCACTAACAGCTCATGTTGAAATTCTGGATGATATTAACAACGATGTGATTTTAAAAAAGATTAGTAATTATCTTGAGAAAAACTATTCGATAAATCATTTAACTATTCAATTTGAAAAAGATTTTACTAATGATTGTAAATTAAATAAATTTCATCAGTGTTGTTAATCTATACAATTTGTTAAACTAATAGTTTGCTTAAAACCGTTTCTTTATAATTTCTTCCGATTGGAAGTTCATGCTTTCCTATTTCAATTGTCGTAGAAGTAAATGCATCAATTTTCTGTTTTGCAACAATAAAAGATCTATGAATCCTGATAAATTCAACTTTATTTAACTGTTTCTCGATATTACTAATTGTCATCTTTGTTATAACTTTTCTGTTTTTTAAGCGAATCAGTAAATAATCTTTCATGCATTCGATAAATAAAATATCATCGAAGTTTATCTTTATATTCTTTCTGTTTGAATTAACATAAAAATATTTTTGTTCAGTTCCTTCATTAGGGTAACTATTCTGTTCATTATGCAATTCAAAAAATCTATTAATTCCAAGCAAAAACCTTTCAAACGAAATTGGTTTTAACATATAATCTACTACATTTAAATCAAAACCCTCGATTGCATAATCTCGATATGCCGAAGTTATAATTATCTTGGGCGGATTCTTAAGTGTTTTAATAAAAGCAATTCCATTTACTTTCGGCATTTTAATATCTAAAAAAATTAAATCAATTTTGTTGTTCTGTAAATATTCAATTGCAGAAAGCGCATTATTAAATTTTGCAATCAATTCAATTTTTTTTATTTCACTCAAATAAGTTTCAATTATATCTTGAGCAAGCGGCTCATCTTCAATTATTATGCACTTAGTTATTTTCATTTGATGTATTTAATAATAGTTTAACATTAAAATATTTTTCGTTATTAATTATTTTTAACCCAAAATTATTTTTATATAATAATTCCAATCGTCTGGTAACATTAGTTAATCCTATTCCCGGTTCACTATTTTTCGTCTCGGTGATGGCCTTAGAATTTTCGACATTGAGTTCTATAATTTGATTTGTACATTTCAGATTAATTTTGATATATGAATTTTCAATCTGATTGCTTACACCATGTTTAAATGCATTATCTATAAATGGAAATAAAATTAAAGGTGCAATTAGCAGATTTGATAAATCTCCGTTAAAAGAAAATTCTAAATTCAGATTTTCCGAATACCTTAATTTTTCAAGTTCGATATAGTCTTGAATTAAATCAATTTCTTTTTTTAGTTCAACAAATTCCTGATTAGACTGATAAAGCATAAAATCTAATAAAGAAGATAATTTTAAAATCATTTGAGGTGCTTTATCAGATTTTTTTAATGTGAGTGAATATAAATTATTTAACAAATTAAATAAAAAATGCGGATGTATTTGTGCCTTCAAAAAATTTATTTCCGATTCTAATTTTCCTTTTATAAGTTCCTGTTGATATTGTTGTTGCTCAAACCATTTTTTCAATAATTTAATAGTCGCAAAAAAAGTAACTATCATATACATACTAAAAAAATGAGAGAAAAATAATTCAACGTTGAATAAACCGGAACTTTGTATTTTCAAAATGTCTGTTTCATTTAACAAAAGCGGCGCATAAACAAACATTATATTCAATCGCTGCAACAATACAAAAAACAATATTGAAACAAACAATATCAATGTAAAAGATTTAAATTTCTTTTTAAGTAAAAATTTAGGAATCAAAAAATAATTTGTAAAATATGTTGAAGCAGTAATCGGGATTACGTAAATACAATAAAAATAAAACGAGCTTACATAATTTCCTTCTGCAACACCCGATTGAATTGATAAAAGCAACAAATAACAAATCCAAAATAAGATGTGTAAAGTAATCCTAAATTTCTTTGAATTAAAAAATTGCTTGATCATTTATCCGCTTCTTTTTTCTAAATTTAATAAAGATAAATAAAATAAAGATAATTTAGAGATAAACAACGTGATTATATAGACAAACAACTCTTTTTCGGAACTTAAAATCCAATCTGAATAAATTTTGTTTTCTATCATTATTTTATTGTAATATGCCGATTATTTAGGATTCAAAACCGACTTTAATATAATTTAACTCCGAACTAATCAAATAAAAGAATCTATAACTATGTGGGAGTTTAAAATGAAAAAAATATTTTCCATTTTTTTGTTCATGAGTTTTATAATCTTAGCTCAGGATTTTGCTGTTGTAGACACAGTAATGGATTATGACGGAAATGTGTATCACGGAGTAAAGATCGGGAATCAAATATGGTTAAAAGAAAATATGCGAGCACTGCATTATTCTGACGGCACATTAATACCGGATGTTGTTGCATACAACAATGATGAAAATAATGTTGCTCTTTACGGTCGCTTGTATACTTGGAATGCAGCAATGAAAAATTCTACTCAGGAAAAAGCTCAAGGGATTGCACCTGATGGATACCATATTCCTTCGGATGCAGAATGGTCAGAGTTAGAACACTATTTAGGAGGTGCTAATATTGCCGGAGGCAAATTAAAAGCAGCCGGCACTCAATATTGGAAAGCTCCTAATACCGGCTCTTCGGCTTCTTGCGGAATGGATATTTTAGCCGGCGGTGAATATGATGCTCACTACTCACCACATAAATTTCAATACTTAAATGAATCTGCGGTTT
>CAZCBD010000189.1:0-4813 GCA_964496755.1 uncultured Melioribacteraceae bacterium | reverse complement strand
AACCGATACACATTAAATTGCGATGGCAAATTTTTCTTATTCTTTGGATACTGATAATGATGGTATATTTGATTACTACGGTAGCATTGCAGATGGAAAATTACCTGTAGGTTCATATAATGGAACTACTCTTAGCGGAAAAGTATCTATTACAACTCAAGATTTCAAAACCGAATTTGGAGCCTACGATATGATTGGAAATGTAGCTGAATGGATTAACTCTCCATCGGCAAAAGTTAAAAATGTTTGCGGAGGAGGATTTAAGTTTAATGCCTCCTCTAGTAAAGTTTGGTACCGGTTCGAATATCCTATAGAATCTACTCTTTCTTATATCGGATTTAGATGCGTTAAAAAATAAATTTATTTTCGACCTTTTATTTCCATTTTTGCGCGAACAAAATCTTTTTGATCTAAATTTAATGCGCCATGAATTTTTCGTATTAAATTATCTTCGTAGCTATCAACTTTACTATCAGCAAGAATTATTTGCCAAATATTTTTTAATACTTCATATTTTTGATCATACGAAAGGTATTCATTTAATTTTGAAGTAAATTCATAAACTCCGATACTGTCGCTTAAATTTTCTTCTGCTGTTGTAATTAGCTGATCCAATTCCGATTTATTCAAATTAAAATTATTTTTTAGTATTTCTTTAATTGCTTCTTTTTCAATTGAAGAATATTCATCATCAGCTTTGGCAATCATTAAAAACAACGAAGCCGAAACAGTTTTTAAAATATCGTTAAAATTGCCTTCTTCATTTTCTTTCTTTCTAGGAAATAATTTTTCAATAAAATTCACGTTATCTCTCTATCTATTATATAAGTTAATTAATTTTTTATGAAATTCTTTTTTCTCTTTTTTGATTTGGGAAAAGTCAAATCTCCATTGCCAATTTCCGGCAGCTTTTCCCGGAAAATTCATTCTTGCTTCATTTCCCAATTCCAAAAAATCCTGCATCGGAAGAATCACTAACTTTGCTACCGAAGAATAGGCAGATCTAATAATTTCGCAAAACAAATTATCATAATCTGAGTTTAAATACTCTTTTGCATGTTCAATAATATTTGAATTTAGTTCTTTTTCTCTTTCTAAAAATCCTTTTAAAGTTTCATTATCATGCGAGCCAGTATAAACAACGGAGTTCGGTAAAAAGTTATGCGGTAAATACGGATTTGTTGCATCACCTCCAAAGGCAAATTGCAAAATTTTTAAACCGGGTAAATCAAAATCATCTCTTAACTTTTCAACTTCCTTTGTTATAACTCCTAAATCCTCTGCAATTATTGATATTTCATTAAATTCTTTTTTAAGCTCGTTAAAAAACTTATAGCCCGAAGCTTTAACCCACTTACCGTTTTCCGCCGTTTTACTATTAGCCGGTATTTCCCAATAAGCTTCAAACCCTCTAAAATGATCAATTCTAATGATATCAACCAATTTTAATAGGGAAGCAATTCTTTGTTTCCACCACCCAAAATTATCTTCTTCCATCCGTTTCCAATTGTAAAGCGGATTACCCCACAATTGACCGGTAGGGCTAAAATAATCCGGCGGGCAACCGGCAATAACAAGCGGATTCTTATTTTCATCCAAATAGAACAATTCTGGATTACTCCAAAGATCTGCACTATCGGATGCAACAAAAATCGGTATATCGCCAATAATATTTATGTTTTGTTCTGTTGCATAATTCTTAAGCTCAGCCCATTGATTAAAAAATTCAAATTGCAAGAATTTATAAAAATTAATTTCATTTAAATGTTCATGTTTAAATTTTTCAAGTTCGCACTGATTTTTATTTTTAAATTCAGTTGGCCATTCCAACCAATGCTTTCCAGGAAAAAAATCTTTTAAAACTCGAAACAAAGAATAATCTTCAAGCCAGCCGGAATGTTCCGTACAAAAACCTTCAAAATCATTTGATGTTAAATATTTTGAATTAAAAACATTGAAAGCTTTAGAATAAACCAAATGCTTTAATTTGATAACCCTACCATACTCAATTTTACTATTCACCTGTTCTGGGAAATTTGTAATTTCCTGCAAAGCAATCAATCCTTTTTCAGCAAGTTTCTCCGGAGAAATAAGCAATTCATTTCCGGCAAAGGCGGAAAAAGATTGGTATGGCGAATCGCCGAAACCGGTAGGCCCCAGAGGTAGTATTTGCCAATATTTATGGTCAATTTCATTTAAAAAATCCACAAATTTATGCGCATTCCGCCCCAAATCACCAATTCCGTATCCGGAAGGCAACGATGTAATACTTAACAATATTCCTGCGGCTCTTTTTATTTTTGTCATAAGTTTTTTTACCTATGTATTTATAATTATTAATACGAATTTAAATATAATTTACAAGCTGATTTAAAAAAATATTTTTTATAAATTGAGTTGTGGATGAAGACAGACTAATTAAGCAATTGAATAATTTTTTTATTTTTTTGTTGCTTTTTTTAATTGATTGCTTTAAAATGTAATCACTTTTTTCTTCCGTCTCATTCTACTTAAAATCGAAAAAAGAAACATAATTAATTACCTTTAATGTAAGGTAAATCTGTATCACTATCGATGAAATTAAATATTTTATTATAAATTTAAAAAGTTAGGGGTAAAATATGAGGATATCTCGTTTTTATACCAAAGCAAATGAAGAGCCATTATCCTCGATTGAATTTGAAAAAAGAGTATCGGAAATCCGAAATCCGGACGGTTCAATTGTTTTTCATTTGGATGAAGTTTATGTTCCAAAATCTTGGTCGCAAGTTGCAACTGACATTATTGCACAAAAATATTTCAGAAAAGCCGGGGTACCGCGTTTACTAAAAAAAGTAAATAAAAAAAATGTGCCCAAGTGGCTGCAACCATCTGTTGCCGATGTTGAAAAATTGGGAAATCTTCCGGAAAAAGAAAGATACTCATCCGAAACAGATTCACGGCAAGTATTTAATAGAATGGCCGGATGTTGGACATATTGGGGCTGGCAACATGGATATTTCGATTCGGAAGAAGATGCAAAAGCATTTTATGATGAATTGGTTTACATGTTAGCAAGCCAAATGGTTGCCCCCAATAGCCCTCAGTGGTTTAACACAGGTTTGCACTGGGCATACGGAATCAACGGTCCGGCCCAAGGCCATTATTATGTTGACGGCAAAACCGGTGAACTAAAAGCTTCGGAAGATGCTTACACACACCCTCAACCTCATGCTTGTTTTATTCAATCGGTTGATGACGATTTGGTAAACGAAGGTGGAATTATGGACCTTTGGGTGCGCGAAGCCAGATTGTTTAAATATGGTTCCGGTACCGGTTCAAACTTTTCAAATGTCAGAGGCACTAACGAACCTTTAAGCGGCGGAGGTAAATCTTCCGGTTTAATGTCTTTTCTTAAGGTTGGCGACCGTTCGGCAGGTGCTATCAAATCAGGTGGAACAACACGCCGTGCCGCAAAGATGGTTACTTTAGATATTGACCATCCAGATATTGAAGAGTATGTAAATTGGAAAGTTATTGAAGAACAAAAAGTTGCGGCTCTTGTAGTAGGTTCAAAATTATGCAATCTGCATTTGAATAACATTATGAAAGCATGTTACGAAGAGCACCCGGAAAACGATCGTTTCAGCAAAAAAACCAATAAAAAATTACAAAAGGCAATTATTGCCGCACGAAAAGTAAACATCCCCGAAAATTATATTGAACGGGTTATTCAATATGCCAAAATGGGATTTAAAGAAATTGAATTTCCAACTTATGATACGGATTGGACTTCGGAAGCATATTCAACTGTTTCCGGACAAAATTCGAACAACAGTATTCGAATTACAAACGATTTTATGAATGCGGTTGTTAACGATGAGGATTGGAATCTTTATTGGCGAACCGAACTGTTGAATTCTGCAAAAGAAGACAGACTTCCACGTGCATGTAAAACAATCCGTGCAAACGATTTATGGAATGATATTGCATATGCTGCTTGGGGTTCTGCAGATCCGGGACTTCAGTTTCACACAACAATAAACCAGTGGCATACTTGCCCTGAAAACGGACAAATTAAAGCTTCGAATCCGTGCAGCGAATACATGTTTTTAGATGATACTGCATGCAATTTAGCTTCGTTGAATTTGGTTAAATTTTATAATGAAAAAACCGGAAAATTTAACATCAAAGGATACAGACATAGTGTTAGATTATGGACAATAGTACTTGAAATTTCAGTACTGATGGCTCAGTTCCCAAGTAAAAGTATTGCACAAAACAGTTATGATTTTAGAACATTAGGATTGGGCTATGCAAACATCGGCTCGCTTTTAATGAAGCAAGGTATTCCTTATGATAGTAAAGAAGGTTTAGCCATTTGCGGTGCATTAACTGCAATTATGCACTCAAATGCATATGCTACTTCTGCTGAAATGGCAAAAGAATTGGGTACATTCAAAATGTACGAAAAAAATAAGGAACACATGCTTCGCGTAATTAAAAATCACAGACGTGCCACCTATAATGTCCCTAAAGATGAATATGAGGGACTTTCTATTTTGCCGATGGGAATCAATCCCGAATATTGCCCTTCGGATTTGCTTGAAGCAGCAAGAAAAGATGCAGATAAAGCTTTGGAACTTGGAGAAAAATATGGCTATCGAAATGCTCAGGTTACCGTGCTTGCTCCAACCGGCACAATTGGTTTGGTAATGGATTGCGATACAACCGGAATTGAACCTGATTTTGCTTTGGTAAAATTTAAAAAATTAGCCGGCGGCGGATATTTTAAAATTATCAATCAATCAATTCCTGCAGCATTAAAAACTTT
>CAZCBD010000188.1:0-4863 GCA_964496755.1 uncultured Melioribacteraceae bacterium | reverse complement strand
ATAAACATATATCCGGTTGTGCCAACTCCAATCAGCAGAGGAATTAAAAACAAGCTGTACCATAAACTATGCTCTCTTTTATTCTTCATCATTGGCCATACTTTTTATTATTTACTTTATTTTTCATCATCTATTTTATTCTTCTTTCTTTTTAATTATTAAATGTAAAATAAAAAAAATATTTCTTCTTTCACCGATAAAAAAATATGATTGACCGATTTATTGTTAAATATTTGAAATTAAAATTTAATTTTAAATTGTGAAACCGGAGAAATAAAATTTATGAAAAAAATAACACCTAAATTCATAATCGGATTATTGTTTTTATTAGCCGGAACATTAATCTTAATGGATAAACAAGAAATTATTCAATTTAATTACTACCACTATTTTGTTACTTGGAAATCTTTTTTATTAATCTTGGGAATATATCTTTTATTTTCTATCAGTGAAAAGATTTGGGGCGTTCTTTTTTTCGCTCTCGGACTAATACTAATATTTCCTTCTTTTTCACCTATAGTAATAATTCTAATCGGCGTGTTTTTGTTGATGAAACCTAAAAACACCGAAAAAGTTTTTAATAAACATGAATATCGAAATAATACTGAAATAGAAGATATTGCAATTTTTGGTGGCAATCAGAAAATTTTTCCCAATAAAAATTTTTCCGGCGGGAAACTAATTTCAATTTTCGGCGGCTCCGAAATTGATTTGCGAAATGCCACTTTAAATGAAGGAATAAATTACCTTAATTGTTTAATTATTTTTGGTGGCTCATCAATACTTATACCCTCGGAGTGGAACATTCAACTTGAAATTATTCCTATCTTCGGTGGATTTGCTGATAAGAGAATGAAATCACCGAATGCTAAATTTAACAATAACGATAAAACATTAGTTATAAAAGGAGTAGCAATTTTCGGCGGCGGCGAAGTAAAAAATTACTAATTTACTTTAATTTTGAATTATTTAAGTTGGAGATAAAATGCAATCAAAAAAAACACATGCGGCAAAAGGAAGATTTATTACCGGCATAATATTAATTGTATTCGGGATACTATTTTTCTTGGAAAATAATTTTAATTACAACTTCGATTTTGCTTATTACTTTTTTTCTTGGAAAACAATTGTTTTAATAATCGGGCTTGTTATAATTACCAACAATAAAAATATATTTAGAGGATACTTTTTAGTAATTCTTGCACTTACTTTTTGGAGTGCGGATTATTATGATATTTCCGTAGGACATCTTTTAAGAGAATATTGGCCGGTTCTGTTAATTTTATTCGGATTAATAATTTTATTAAAAAAAGACCATGCGCCGCATAAATTACATAAACCTCTGCAAAAACAGGAAACTAATACTAATGACAATACTGATGATTATTTAAATATTTCAACCTTTGCCGGTCACAAAAACATTGTAAATAGATCTCAAAATTTTTCCGGTGGGAAAATTACTACGATTATTAGCTCAAATGAAATTATTTTTAATTCCGCTAAACTTTCTCCCGGTTCAAATTTTCTGGAAATTTTTAATCTTGCCGGAAGCACTGAAATATTTGTTCCGCAGAATTGGAACGTTAAATTAGAAGCACAAGCAATTTTTGGCGCAACCGAAGATAAACGAATATCAATTGTTGATGAAGATAAGTGCGAAGGCACACTGATTATTAAAGGATTAGTTCTGTTCGGAGCTTTAGAATTAGGAAATTATAAATAATGTTCAAAAACCCCTACATAAACAACAAAAATATTTTATTTCTCTATATTGCATTTTATCTCCTGATTTTTGTTCCGTCGTTTTTTGTGATGATAAAAATATTTAATTTACCACCTAATTACGTTTTAACGGATATTTCTGTCTTTTTAATTATTTATTTTTTTATTGGAATTAGTTTTTGGTATCATGCCCAATACTTAAGTTTCGAAAACTTTTCCATCCCAAGATTAGTTTTTAACCATGTTTCCGCAGCTATAGTTTCTTCTTTCATTTGGGTATTTGCAAGCTATATTATTTTAACATCTTTAATAAGTCAATCTGAACAAATCACTGAATTTATTAATGATTCCCTTTTCTGGCGAGCACAAATTGGTATTTTACTTTATTTTCTGATTACAATCATTAACTATCTTTTAATTTACTATCAGAATTACAAACAGAAAATCCTGCAAGAAAATGAACTTCAACTTTTAATTAAAAACGAAGAATTAAAATCTTTAAAATATCAAATTAATCCCCACTTTATTTTTAACAGCTTAAATTCCATTGCCTCCTTAACAATAACTTCTCCGAAAAGTGCCCGCGAAATGACAATAAAACTATCGGAATATATGCGCTCGGTTTTGGCAAAAAAAGATTTGCAATTAGTTCCTTTAAAGGATGAATTAAAAAATGTACTTTTATATTTGGATATTGAAAAGATTAGATTCCCGAATCAATTTTCTTTCATTAAAAATATTGACAAAGATTCTCTTGATATTAAAATACCGTCAATGCTAATTCAGCCTTTATTTGAAAATGCGATAAAACACGGAGTATATGAATCAATAGAGAATGTAGTGATACAATTTAGCACTAAACTTGAAAAAGAATATTTAAAGCTTGAAATATGCAATAACTACGACCCCGAATCTTTTTCAAAAGCAGGTACCGGAACCGGTCTTAAAAATATTAGAAAAAGATTAAAACTTTTTTATAATCAGGAAGATTTGCTTGTAATAAACGATAATAAAAAAACTTATCAGGTAACTATTTTTATACCATTAGAGATATCAAATGAAAATTAAAACTCTGATTATTGACGATGAAAAACTTGCTCGGGATATTATTAAAAACTATTTAACCAACTGCAAAGAAATTGAATTGATTGGAGAAGCATCTAACGGTTTCGATGCATTAAAAAAAATAAACACTCTTAAACCGGATTTAATCTTTCTTGATATTCAAATGCCCAAATTAAACGGCTTTGAATTACTGGAATTAATCGATAATCCACCTTTAATTATTTTTACAACTGCTTACGACGAATTTGCAATAAAAGCTTTTGAAGTATCGGCCACAGACTATTTACTTAAACCGTTTTCGGAATCACGATTTAATGAAGCCATAAAAAAAGTTTTTAAAAAATTTAATACAAGCTCCAATTCAATTCCGCAACAAATTAGTATCGAATCAATATCAACACAAAAATTGAATAGAGTTGTTGTAAAAAAACAAAACAACATTATTATACTTAGCCTTGAAGATATAATTTATTTTGAAGCCCAAGATGATTATGTAATGATTTATACAACGAAGGGTAAATTTTTAAAACAAAAAACAATGAAATATTTCGAATCAAACTTAACAAACGATTTTTACCGAATTCATAGAAAATATATTTTGAACATAAACTATCTCGACAAAATCGAATTAAATGAAAAGTCAACTTATCAAGTGATATTAAAAAACAATCTTCGATTACCGGTTAGCAAATCAGGTTACGATAATTTAAAAATATTTTTAAACCAATAATTAATAAGCATTAATAGCGATCAAGTTTAAATTTCTCACCCAAATATAATTTCCGAACTTCTTCATCGTTGGCAAGTTCATCGGCAGAACCTGTTTTAAACTGATTACCATTAATCAAAATATAACCACGATCAACAATGCTTAATGTTTCATGAACATTATGATCCGTAATTAAAATACCAATACCTTTGTGCTTAAGATTAGCAACAATTGCCATAATATCTTCAACCGCTATAGGATCTACACCGGCAAAAGGTTCATCAAGCAAAATAAATTTAGGCTCCGAAGCCAAAGCTCGTGCAATTTCCGTTCTTCGTCTTTCCCCTCCGCTTAATTGAAAACCCTTGCTTTTGCGAATGTGAGTAATTCTCAACTCTTCCATTAATTGTTCGCATCTTTCTTTGCGTTCATTTTTTTTCATCTTTAACATTTCCAAAATTGCCAAGATATTTTCTTCGACCGTAAGCTTTCTAAAAACAGAAGCCTCTTGGGGCAAATAGCCTATTCCCATTTTAGCTCGTTCATACATTGGTAAAGAAGTAATATTTTTATCATTTAAATAAACGTTTCCGCTATTCGGTTTAATCATGCCAACAATCATATAAAATGTGGTTGTTTTTCCGGCACCATTCGGGCCAAGTAACCCGACAATTTCTTGCTGCCTAACATCGACGGAAACATTTTTAACTACGGTTCTTTTTTTGTAAATCTTAACTAAATTTTCGCTTCGTAAAATTTCTTTACCGTTTTCGGTCATTTTCTCCTCAACCTTTTTAACATTTCTTTTTTTTCCGGTTTCACTTTATAGATCCTAAAATTTGGAAGCAGAAAATCTCTTTCGTTTCCATTTACAAATTTAGGAGGATGAAATGCATTCTCAACAGATTTGTAAAATTTAACATCTGTAATCTTATTTCTATCAAAAAATATTTTGGCGTTTTCGGAAGAAGATTTCATCAAACCTTGAAATTCGGTTTTATCGTACCAATAATAAATACTTAAAACATGGCCAAAAATATCTGTTCTAAGTAATTTATTTTTTTTAAAGTTTAAAATAATTTTATCGCCTGATATCTGATCGTACTTGTAATCGGCTTTATTTTTTGCTGATAAAATAAAACCTGTGTTTCTTACTTCAATTTTTTGCAACGATTTTTCATTTAAAAAAATCAGTAACGTATCACCCGTAAGCTGAGTTTCATTTACCCAAATAACCGGTTGTCGTAAATCTGTTTCTGCACGATACGTTTCAATTTTTTCTTGATTTTTATAATAGATAGTTTTTTTATTTTGAGCTTTAAAATCACCTCTTATAATATTCACGGAATCTTTGGCAATAAGTATAT
>CAZCBD010000187.1:0-4872 GCA_964496755.1 uncultured Melioribacteraceae bacterium | reverse complement strand
TTTATACTTTCAATAAACGTTAACGGATCTATTATTTTCATCACCCCGCTAACCAGTAATATTACCGCAAGCATTTTTCCCGTTGCTTTTTTTAAATATTTTGCCTTTAGTATTCCCAAGTCCAATTTCCTTTGCCTATTTATTTTGTCAGATTAAAGCCATAAAAACGACAATCTAGTTTAAAAAGAAGGCAACAAATGTCAAGCGATAATGTATTTTTTTTTTGAGGTTTATTTTTTTGAGGACAAATATTTTAATGTTAAATTATATAGCCTTCAACAAAGAAAATTTGATATCAAAAAATTTTCGTCAATTCACTTCTTGTTACACAAACACAAGAAATAAACGGAAAAACACAAAGTAAAATTTTCTCATTTGGAAAATTGTTTATTCCAAATTTCTTTTTCACGTTTCTGCTTTTCTTTCATATATAAGAATTGCCTATATGCCTCATCCTCACGTAACCACTCTCTAGTAGAAAATTTTAAAATAAAGAAATAAAAGAAATAAAAAGGCAAAATCAATAGCACCCAAGAATTATGAAGTAGGAAAACATTTTCCGTAACAAAGCAAGTTATAATTGTGGGTAATAGTACTCCGAAGAAAAATCCATATAACCATCCTTTTCGTTTTTCCTTAAATAAAACATATACCATAAACGGAACAAAGATAATTAAAGAAATGATGGCTATCATCAATAATACAACATAAAAGAATCCGCCTAAGTAAAGGAAAGTGCCATTAATTTCATACCCTAAAATTTGATCAAGTTTTTCTACTAATTTTCTGTTTTTAATTCTTTGCATAATTTCCCTATCCGATTAAACAAAAAAAATTAAATATTTCTCCATAACTAGATTAAGTTAATAACGCCATAGTTCCCTATCTAAACTTCTATATTGAATTGCCTCTGCAACATGAGTTGGCAATATTCTTTCTGAAGATTCCAAATCAGCAATGGTACGGCTAACTTTCAGAATTCTATCGTAAGCCCTTGCGGAAAGTCCTAATTTATTCATTGCCATTAGGAAAGTCCTAATTTATTCATTGCCATTTTTAAAATACCCTCCGATTTGGAATCCAACTTACAAAATACTCTGGTATGTTTGGTTTCCATATCAGCATTACTGTTTATTCCCGGAATATCGGCAAACCTTTTTTGTTGAATTTCTCTGGCAAGAACCACTCTGTTTCTAATGGCTTCGGATTTTTCGGATGTTTTAAGATTTGACAAGTCTTTGTATTTTACTGCGGGAACTTCAATATGAATATCAATTCTATCCAATAATGGACCTGAAATCTTTGACATATACTTTTGGATTTGCCCTGCACTACATGTACACTCTTTTGTTTTATCGGTAAAATAACCACACGGACAAGGGTTCATTGCAGCAGCAAGCATAAAGTTGGCAGGAAACTCTATCGACATTTTTGAACGACTGATAGTAACATTTAGATTTTCAATAGGCTGACGCAGAACTTCCAAAACATTTTTTTTAAACTCCGGCAATTCATCTAAAAACAAAACTCCGTTGTGAGCAAAAGAAACCTCGCCCGGACGCGGGTAACTACCCCCACCAATTAAAGCCGCATCAGAAACAGTATGATGAGGGCTTCGGAAAGGCCTTTCGATTATCAAAGCTTGCTGAGCTGAAATTAGCCCTGCCACTGAATGAATCTTGGTTGTTTCCATTGCCTCATCAAACGTAAGAGGTGGCAAAATAGAAGGCAATCTTCTGGCTAACATTGTTTTGCCGGAACCCGGAGGACCAATCATCAAGATATTATGAGCACCGGCAGCCGCAATAGTTAAAGCTCTTTTCACATCTTCCTGCCCCTTTACATCCGAAAAATCTTTTTGATAAGTATTAATCCGATTAAAAAGTTCTTCTTTATTTGTTATAAATTTTGTCGGACGATATTCTCCATTTAAAGCATCAATTACATTTGATAAAGCTTTCACACCATAGACATTTATGCCGTCAACCATCGAAGCTTCCGGAGCAGAAGCTTCCGATAAAAATATTCTTTTGAATCCATTTCTTTTTGCCTCAACTGTAATAGACAAAACTCCCTTTGATGGCCTTATGGTACCATCAAGGGAAAGCTCTCCTAAAAACATTGTATCAGCTAAATATTTCTTATCCACAAGATTATCAGCCGCTAATATTCCAACAGCAATCGGCAAATCTAAAGAACTCCCTTCCTTTTTAATATCTGCCGGAGCTAAATTTACAGTAATCTTTTTTAGCGGAAATTTATAGCCCGAGTTTTTAATTGCAGCCGTAACCCGTTCCTTACTTTCCTTAACAGCATTATCGGGCAAACCAACCATTAAAAAATTAGGCAAGTTTTTTTCATTGTTGGTTTCAACTTCAACAATGTAAGCATCCACACCGAAAGTGGCTCCTGAAAAAACTTTTGAAAACATTAACCCAAACCCCAATTTATTTTGCTAAAATCATTTTCCTCACAATTGATGCACTGTTAGACCTTATTTCAAAAAAATAAATTCCCGACGGATACTCTGTTCCATCAAACTGAAAATTGTGTTCACCTTCGCTTAAATAACCTTTAAATATCTCCTTTATTTTTATTCCAACTACATTAAAAATATTAACTTCGAAATCATCTGCCGATTTAACTCTAATTTTCAAGTTTGTAGTTGGATTAAATGGATTAGGATAATTTTGTTCAATCTCAAAATTCACACTTTTGCGTTGACCAATTTTAACTTCGGATGAATACGAAATGGATTTATCTTTATTAATTTGTTTTAATCTGTAATAAACCGCTCCTCTCGAAAAACCGCGAACATCCGTAAAAGTAAATGTTTCACCTTCAGAGCATCCAAAAGTATTCGTTTCATAAACTTCGATTGGCGAGTTTTTGTTTATCACTTTTTCTAATATATATTTTTCTACATTTGTAATATCAATAGCTTTCCACGAAAGCGAATAATAGTTCTCATGAATATCTACATTTAGAATAGGAACCTCGGAAACAAACGGTGCATCGGATTTTGTATATTCAGCATTCCGAATTTCAATTAAATTGGAAATCTCAATTCCGGTTTGATATTTATTAAAATTTAATTCGCAGATTTTTTCTGAGGAATGAAATATATTTTTAAAATGCTTGTTTTCATCAGCTTCAAATAAAATTTGCTTCTTCAGTTCATACATACAAAAATCATCAATACTAAAACCATTTTGCGTAGAAATAAATTCTGCCGAAACTTTCGATTGATTTGAGTTTTCAACTGTAAAAATTAATTTGCCGTTTGCATAAATTTCAAAATGATTTTTAAAAGAACTTTGATTAGATTTTGAAAATATTGATATACGTGTCCACGTGTTTTTGCTAACAAAACATTCATTTAAAAATTCAAAATTCCGATTTGTAATTAATGCAAGCAAACCGTATCTATTTACAGAAACATTAAATAAAGTATCGGTATCATTCCCTAGAAAAGTAACAAACGAATCAGTGTATTTATTAAACTTTACCCAAAAGTCAGCAATTATACCGTTTCTATTTGCGGGAATTGAAAAGTTAAATTTAGAATTTTGATTAAAAAATAAAGCGTTTTCAGAAGTAGCTTCCGGCACATAAAATTTAATGTTTTGAGGTTGTATATTTTGATCACAAAATAAATTATCATCGGAAGAAAAAATCTTAACCGGCACATTATCCAAATACTTTGTAACCGTTAAATCAAATTCACATATGCCTTTTTGTCTATTTTTAATTACAAAAATTATTTGAAATTTTGAGTTAAATAAACCAATATCATTTTTATTGAAGAACAATTCTATTTTATTCGATTTTACAAAGGAAAAATAGTTTTTATCCAAGTTCATCTTTTTATTTTTGATGCGGAGAAAAACAGAATCAATTTCGAAATCAAATTCAGAATCTAAAGTAAATCTTAGATTATTAAATTTCATTTCGCTGAATTTACCCGAAATTTCAATTTCGAAAGGCTGGCCTGAAACAACAAAAGCAGGAGTACAAAAATTCAACTTTTCTTTTTGCTGAGCTGAATGAAGAAATAGCAAACAAAAAAATAATATGGTAAAAACTTTTCCTTTCATTGTCCCCAATACTTTAATAAAGTAAAGTTAAATATTAAAACAAAATTTTTCAATTTATTTAGTAGTCATCGTAAAAACTCCATCCCAATTTTCATTCGGTGGATTTGCAATATAAAAATTACATCGATCAACGTAAACCTTTGATGCATAATCATCGGAATCATGTACGGATTTCTTAAAAAGTTCAAGTGCCGTATTAAATCTTTTTAATTTAAACTCCTGTAGAGCTTCAAAAAAAGTTTCCAATTGCGTTAATTTATCTTTTGCAACTTGATCATCAATAGTACCTAAAAGTTCGTAAACCTTAGTAGGTTTAGTCTTACCTTTAACCCTGATTTTATCTAACTCTCTGCAAATAAAGTAATCCTTTATTTTATCGTATGTTGTGTCACTGATCATTAAGTAAGTACCGTATTGTTTGTTGGCTCCTTCAAGACGAGAAGCTAAATTAACTTCATCTCCCATCACGGTATAATCAAATCTTTGTTCGCCCCCCATATTGCCTACAACATCACCGGTATTAATTCCGATTCTAATTTTGATGGGAGGAATATTTCTCTTTTCCCATTCCGCGCGAAGTGCAAAAACCTCTTTTTGCATTTCAAGGGCAGCCTCGCAAGCTAAGCGCGCATGATTTTCTTCCGGCAAAGGAGCACCCCAAAATGCCATTACAGCATCTCCAATATATTTATCTAATGTACCTCTTTTTTCTAGTACAATACTCGTCATTTTACTTAAATACTCATTCATTAATTTAACTAATTGCTCCGGATTC
>CAZCBD010000186.1:0-4930 GCA_964496755.1 uncultured Melioribacteraceae bacterium | reverse complement strand
CATAAAACTTAAAAGCTTTTCAACTTGATTTGGTGTAACCAAATTCAACCTTGAAATTCCGGAAGCATCTGCAAAAAAAATATTTTCACTATTTATTCCAACAGTAGTCATAAATTTTTTCATCAATAGCAAGCTGTTTTCCAAATTTCCTTTACCGAAAATTTCGAAAGCGGTATATCTAATTAATTGCTCGGCAAAAAAATTATTACTGTTTTTATTTGTTAATTTTACCAATTCTTTCAGCGATTTTGATTTATTAATAAATAATACTTTTAATTCATTGTTTATTTTTCCTCTTTTTATTTTACCTGTAATTTCAATGCCTTTTTTTGCAAAGCATTGTTTTAACATGGATTTAAAATATTTTTCGGGTTCATTCACCGAGAATGTTTTTTTTATGATTTTATTCGGAGGCATATAGCCAGTAATGCTTAATGAATTTTCATAATTATTTATTTCAATATTAATGTTTTCTTTTGTGGAGTTGCTTTTAATTACAATATTATTTTTAATATCGGAAAAAATATTTGGTGAAATTTTGTAGGTTATTTTATTGTTACTACTTTCAATTTTCAGGTCAAAGCAATTTTCATTAACAGAAAGTGCGGATAAAGGAGGTGCAAACCATTTGTTTTTGTATTCTATAACCCAGCTTTTTATGAATTCACTTTCGGGAAAAGAATTGGAGTATAAAAAAATATTTTCGTTAATTTGATAAATATTTTTCTTTATTAATGAATCAGCCCAAGTTAAAAATGTCGATGCTTTATTTGTATAACCACTAATTGTGGGATCACCTTTCGGAATAATAAAAAGATTCCCTTCCAATTTTTCGTTAACAATTTTGCCGTCTGTGGCAATTTTAGTTTCAATTTTATGATCGGAACCCAACAAAAGCAAAGCGGTTGATGTAGAAAACAATTTTGTGATTGAAGCAGGAATAAAAAATTTATTTTCATTCTTTTTGTAGAGTATTTCACCTGTTTTTAATGAGCGTATAATAACACCGAAATTGGAATTTATAAAATTAGGATCATTAATTAAATAATCAATTTGTTCTCGTAAATTTTGAACTTGAATATACCCGGATTCAAATTTTGAGGCTTGAAATATTAAACATAAAACTAAAATTATTAATATGTTAAAAGTTTTTTTCATATTAAAAATTATTGCTCATTGTTTTCTTTAACTCATTTAAAGAAACTTGTTTGTATTTCCCGTTTTCAATATTATTTGCCGAAATACCGGCAAAGCTTATTCTGTGTAATTTTTTTACTGTGTAACCAACAGCGCCGAACATTCTTTTTACAAAGTGATTTCTTCCTTCGTTGGTTTTAACCACAACAATTTTTCTGTTTTTAAATGATGGAAATTCAATTGACAAAAATTTTCCTTTTTTCCCGTCCAAATAAATTTTGTCTAACAATTTATTTTCATCTTCAAGTTTTAAGGGTTTATCTAAATTAACTTTATACTCTCGGATAAATTTATTCTTGGGGTGAGTAATGTAATTTGAGAAATCGCCATCATTAGTGAGTATTAAAATTCCGGTAGTATTGTAATCCAAACGTCCTACAGGAAAGATTTTAATATTAGTTTTAATTAAATCAACTACGGTTTGTCTGCCTTTTTCATCTCTTGTAGAAGTAATAACTCCCTTGGGTTTGTTCATTAAAAAATAAACTTTTTTTTCACCCTTAATAATTTCTCCGTCCAATTTTATTACATCTTTTTCGGGATCAATTTTCACAAATAGTTGCTTAACTTGTTTTTTGTTAACAAACACGCGGCCTTGCAAAATGTATTCTTCCGCTTTTCTTCTTGAAGCAATTCCACAATCGGACAAATATTTATTTAATCTGATTAGCATATTATATTATTCACTTTCGTTAGTTTCTTTTTCAATATTTTCTTCCAATTCATTTAACATAATTTTCCGTTTTTGCTCAAGAAAATCCTGATCGTGCATAATTTCTTCAATTTCTCTTGGTTTCGGCAAATCTGCTAATGTATTTAATCCGAAATAAAAAAGGAATTCATCTGTTGTACCATAAAGAAGTGGTCTTCCCATTGTTTCGGCACGACCTTTTATTGTTATTAGATTTTTTTCGAGAAGAGAATTTATAATGTAATCCGAATTTACTCCGCGAATACTTTCCACTTCGGGTTTTGTTATGGGTTGTTTATAGGCAATTATAGCAAGTGTTTCAAGAGCTGCTTGGCTTAATCTTCTTTTGCTTTTTTCGGTTGAAAGAAAACCTATATATTTTGCGTATTCAGGTTTTGTGGCAAATAAAAAACCGCCGGCAATTTTTTTTATTGAATATGGAAACTCCTCGTTTTCAAGTCTTCTGTTAATTTCATCTACGGCATCTTCAATGTTTTTGCCCGTTAAGTTTAGATCATTTCCGTCGATTCCTTTAATTGCACGAATAATTTCGGAAGCACTTAAAGGTTCATCGGATGCAAAAATTAATGCTTCAATAATCGAATTGTAAATCTTTTCCACTTGTAGTCTCTTCTAATTTATATACTTCAAAATCATTAAATTCGAAACTGGTTCGCACTCCGATTTTTTCCATTTTAATTAATTCAAGTATGGCTATTACCGTAACAATCAAAGTGATTTTTGTATCTATTTTTTTTGCTATTTCCAAAAATGAAAGCTTTGGCTTGGAGTTTAATTCGCTTAGCACAAAACTTGCCTGCATTTCAATGGTAACACTTATTTTTTTTATTTCATGCACAATTTCTTCTTGTTTTTGTTCTATTGCTTTTTTAAAGGATTTTATTAAATCGTAAATCGTTATATTTTTAAGCAATGTATCAAATTCCGGTGGTGTTTCAACTTCATCGGCAGAAAAATTGTTTCTGAAAAATAATTTGCGCTGATTTTGTTCAAGAAAAATAAATTCTTCAGACATTTCTTTATAGCGTTTATATTCAAGCAAAGCTTTAACAAGATCTTCGCGCGGATCAATTTCTTCGCCTTTTTCGTTTACTTCGCGTGGCAAAAGCATTCTAACTTTAATTTGCATTAAAGTTGAGGCCATTAAAATAAATTCTCCGGCAACGTCCAAATCAAGTTGCTCGAGTAATTGAGTATATTGAATAAACTCTTTTGTTAACTTCGAAATTGGAATATCATAAATATCGATTTCATCTCTTTTAATGAAAAAAAGAAGCAAATCGAGCGGACCTTCAAAATCTTGTAATTGAATTTTATACAAAATTATCCCATTTTCATTTTTTCGCGTACAGATTTCATTGTTTCTTCGGCAGTTGCTTTTGCTCTTTTTTCGCCATCTGCAAGAATATCTTTTACTTCGCTCATATTTTCAGTAAAGTAGGCTCTTTTTTCGCGCATCGGAGCAAAAAAATCAGCAATTTTTATTGCACATTTATTTTTGCAATCAACGCAACCGATTTCCCCTTTTCTGCATGCCGAATCAATTTCAGAAATTTCGGTTGGGTTAAATTTTTTCTGATAGTCGAATACTACGCATACATCAGGATTACCGGGATCGTTTCTTCTAATTCGTTGAGGATCGGTAACGGCTTTTCTTAATTTTTTAGAAATTTCTTCGGGTGAATCGGATAACAGAATCGTATTATTCAACGATTTGCTCATTTTTGCTTCACCATCTAATCCGGGTAAACGTGCAAATTTTGTTAATTTAGGTTCGGGTTCAGGAAAAACAATTCCCCATTGATTGTTAAATTTTCGTGCAATTTCTCTGGTTATTTCAACGTGAGGCACCTGATCTTCGCCAACAGGAACAGCATCACCTTTGTATAAAAGAATATCAGCTGCTTGCAAAACAGGATAGCCTAAATATCCAAAAGCAATATTATCTATATTTAAATCGCGTATTTGTTCTTTCAAGGTTGGATTTCTTTCAAGCCTAGCTTTTGTAATTAGCATCCCGAAAATTAGCGCTAATTCCGTGTGTTCCTTAATTTGTGATTGTCTGAAAATCGGACTTTTAACCGGATCAATTCCGGCAGAAAGCCAATCAATTACCATTTCAATTGAATTTTCGTAAATCAACTCAGTGTTTAAATTTGTTGTTAAAACGTGATAATCTGCAATTAAATGGTAATTATCATATTCATTTTGTAATGAGACCCAATTTTCCAGTGCACCAACATAATGCCCAATGTGCAATTTGCCGGTTGGTCGCATACCGCTTAAAATTCTTTTTTTTGCCATATTTTCAATACATTAATTTATTTAAAGTAATACGAAAGATAATGAATTTTTGTATTATCTTTTTAAGAAAAGAAATAAATTGAATTTATTTTTTGAAGCGGTAAAGTAAAGAACTATTTCATGTTCTTTACTTTACTCTATGACGGTTAAAACTTCATCAACTGATTTTTTTTGCTTCGGGATAATTTTATCGGCCGGTTTTCCAATAATTACAAAAGCAGCCAAAGAAAAAGGTTTTTCAATATTTAGAATTTTTTCAAGTTCTTGTTTTGCTACTAATGGAGCCGTTAGCCAACAGGCTCCGTAACCGAATTCAACTGCAGAAAGTAAAATATTTTCAATAGCTGCACCAACAGATTGAATGTTTGGATAATTTCTTATTTCATTTAATTGGGCATGATTTAAATTACTTTCTTTTAAAATTGTATCTGCCACTGCAATATAGGGTCTGTTTTTTACAGCTATTACAACGGGTGCGTCAACAAAAAATGTGGAAAATTTCTCTATTTTTTGCTTTACATTGTTTTTATTCTGCAAATCTGAAAACATAATGTCTATTTTTGTTTTAATTGTATGTTGCATTTTTTCCAATACACTTTTACTTTTAATTAAAATGTACTCTATGTTTTGTGCATTGTTTACGCTTGGTGCCAAAGTAGCACATCGGATAATTTCTTTTAAATGTGTAGGGTTTACTTCTTCTTTCGTAAATCTTCT
>CAZCBD010000185.1:0-5004 GCA_964496755.1 uncultured Melioribacteraceae bacterium | reverse complement strand
ACAAAACCTTAATTAGAGGAAGCGATTGCCGTACTGGCGTAACTGCTATACTACCCCATTCGGGAAATATATTTCAATCAAAAATACCGGCGGCAATATTTATTGCAAATGGTTTCGGTAAATTAATGGGATACACACAAGTTAATGAATTAGGTGTATTGGAAACCCCGATTATTTTAACAAACACATTAAGCACCCCGATAGCCGCTTCAGCCCTAATTAAATATACATTGAATCTTACCGGTAATGAAAACGTTCGTTCCGTTAATCCAGTAGTTGGCGAAACTAACGATGGATATTTAAACAACATTCGCAAAATGTATGTTACCGAAAAAGATGTTTTTGATGCTATTAATTCTGCAAAATCAGGAAAAATCGAAGAAGGTTGTGTGGGAGCAGGAACCGGTACAATTTGTTTTGGATTTAAAGGCGGTATTGGTTCATCTTCCAGAATACTACCCAAAAGTTTAGGGGGATTTACCGTCGGAGTTTTAGTCCAAACAAATTTTAATGGCATATTAAAAATTAATGGAGCTCCGGTTGGAGAAGAACTAGGAAAATATTACTTAAAAACAAAACTGGATACCGTAAAGCCCGGTTCTTGCATGATAATTGTAGCAACAGATGCCCCATTAAATGCCAGACAATTAAAAAGACTGGCTAAACGAGCATTCCAAGGTTTTGTTAGAACCGGTGGAAATTCATCACACGGAAGCGGCGATTATATCATTTCATTTTCTACTGCACAAAATATGAGACATAATTATAAATCAAAAGAATCTTTTGATTTGCATAAAATTTTAAGAGATGAAAAACTTACTCCTCTTTTTAGAGCCGCTGCAGAAGCAACCGAAGAAGCAATTCTCCGTTCAATCTTTAAAGCAAAAAATATTACGGGGAACAAACATACAATTAAAGCAATCAATAAAGGAAAAGTTAAAAATATACTTCTTAAATACAATTTATTAAAATACAAATAAACTATTCCTTGGGGGGAATATGTCGAAAAAAATCGTTGGAATCATTGGAGGAATGGGGCCAATGAGTACCGTAAACTTTATGAAACATGTAATTGAATTAACACCCGCAAAAACCGAGCAAGATAATATCAGAATGCTTGTTGACAATCGCCCGCAAATACCCGATAGAACAAAAGCAATTATTGAAAACGGACCATCACCTGTAAATCATCTAATTGATTCAGCTAAATTGTTGGAAAATGCCGGAGCAGATTTTATTGTAATGATTTGTAATACTGTTTATTTTTTTGCAAATCAAATCCAAAGAGAAATATCAATCCCAATTTTAAGTTTACCAGAAAATTTATCGGAGTATATTAATTTAAACTTTCCCGAAAAATCCGAAATTATTCTGTTAGCTACCACCGGCACTATAAAGACTAATCTTTATTCAAAACATTTAAGAAAACTAAAAATTTTAATTCCCGATTCCGCCTCACAAAAAGATGAAATTATGGATGCTATTTATGGCCCGAATGGAATTAAATCCAACCATTCGGTAGAATATGCAAGAAACAAGTTACTCCGGGCAATCGATAAAATAAGAACCGATAAAACAAAAGCTATTATTGCCGGATGTACGGAAATAAGTCTGGCCCTCGAAAACTATGATTTAAAAATACCAATCCTTAATCCTTTAAAATTACTAGCAAAAAAAGTAGTTGAAATCGCATTTTAATTCAGGAGCCAATTATGAAAAATATATTTAAGTTTAAAGTGATTTTCGTACTAATATTTACACTTTCTTTTCACGCCCAAATATGTGAAAAAAATATCACGGATTTTTTACAAAAAGTAATAAACGAATCCGGCTCACCGGGACTTTCGGCTTCTGTTGCAATTAATGGGAAAATTGTCTATTCCGGTGGAGTAGGATATGCCGAGCTTGAAAATTTAGGTCCCTCTTCCGGTAACTCCGTACATAATATTGCTTCAATTTCTAAAATGCATGCTGTAATTGCATTAATGCAATTATGGGAGCAAGGCAAACTTGACTTGGATGCCGAAATACAAAAATATGTACCATATTTCCCGAAAAAAAAATATCCGATAACCGTAAAAAATATATTAACCCATACATCCGGAATTCGTCATTACAAAAAAGGTGAATTTGGAAAACAAGATATCTATCAAAAAATGCACTATGAAACATTAAAAGAAGGAATAGCTATTTTCAAAGACGACCCGTTAATTTTTAAACCGGGAAAATATTGGTCATATTCTTCATATGCATTTAATTTAACTCAGGGAATTATTGAAAATATTACCGGAGTATCTTTTGAAAGTTATTTGCGCAAATATGTTTGGGAACCTGCAGGTTTAATCAATACACAATTTGATGTTCCAAACAGAATTGTAAATAAACGCGGAAAAGGATACAGAAAAAATAAAAATGGAATAGTTCAAAATATTGATTATGTTGATGTAAGTTACAAGTATGCCGGCGGTGGCATTTTATCAACTACTGATGACCTGGTAAAATTAGCAATAGCATTAAATAATGGCACTTTGTTGAAACCCGAAACTCTTCGGAAAATGTACGAAGTTCAATTATTTAATGTTGAAATATTTAATTCGGGTAACCCCAAACCGATGAAACATAAACAAGCATTAGGCTGGTTTATTCGCACAGATGCCCAAGGAAGAGACTTTCTTTGCCATACGGGAAGTGTGAAAGGAACTAAGTCAGTTTTAATAAACTATCCTCAGCATGATATTTGTGTGGCACTCATCGGCAATATAAGTTCATTTCATCCGATGGAATATGGTACTGCAATAGCACAAATGTTTTTACCTCCAATCAATAGCAGATATCAAATTGAAAATTAGTTAGTTGTTAAAATATTTAATATTCAAAGAATATTCCGAAGAATAAATTCAATTCATTAAAATGTTAGAAACATTTTTTCGGAGCCCTTACAAAAACGTAAGGGCTTTTAATAAGCAACAACTTTATTTAATATTAAAATAATTTTGAATACTGATATCAATTAATTTGGAGGCAAGATTCGAAGTTAAACCATCTTTATCAAATTTCGGATTCAGTTCGGCTACATCCATGCCTATAACTTTTCCGGTATTAAAAAAATAATTCAACAATTTAATAACAAAAAAAGGTGTAAACCCTAATGGAGATGGCGCACTTACTCCGGGAGCATAAGCGGATGAAAAACCATCCATATCTATAGACAGATAAATGTAATCATTTTGTTCAACAAAATCGTTAAACTTCTTTTTTATATTTTCTAAGTTTGTTAAATCACTTTCATAATTTGAAATATATTTTACCCCTAATTTATTTGCCAGCTCAAACAACGCATCGGTATTTCCTTGTTGCTGAAGTCCTATTACACAATAATTAATCTCTGCCGGAAATTCTTTTCGCAAAGCCAATATTTGATAAAAAGGAGTTCCCGAATTTGCTTTTTCCTCAAATGGTCGAATATCAAAATGCGAATCGAAATTAATTATTCCAATCCTTAGATTTTTAGCCTTTAACTGTTCATTAAAAATCCCCTTGAAAACAGGAAATGTTAAATCGTGCCCACCGCCAATTACAACCGGAAAATATTTTTTCTGTGCTATTTGTTGTAGTACCTTTTCAAGAGTTAGATGTGTGTTTTCAAGGTCATTTCCCGAACAAATAATATTTCCAAAATCAATTACCGGTTTTGAAAAATGGGCGGGAAATTTTGCTAAAGTCTTTTTCACCGTGTTCGGACCTTCGGAAGAACCTGCTCTTCCTTGATTTCGGGTTACCCCTTCATCTACAGCATAACCGATCAATGCAATTGTCTTATCATTCGTAGAATCGATTTGTTCAGTTAATAGATTTTTTAAAATAATTCTTTGATACCAATACTGATTTCCCGATTCGGGGTTATCAACTCTACCTTTCCAAAGAGTTATATCCGGAGCAACATAAAATTCTTTATTCAAATTATCCTCACAAAAAAAAGGCCACCATAAAATGATGGCCGGAATAGATTCATTTTAATATTAAAATTTTAAATCCTCAATAATTTTATCTTCAACTAAATTAGGGATCGTTAATTTTAAATTCGGAGTTCTTTCCATTTCACGTTTAGCAGCAAAAACAGCGCCATCATTTCTTGCCCAGCTCCTTCTGGCAATTCCATTGTTCACATCATAAAATAGCATGGACAATAATTTTTGTTCTGTTTCTTCAGTGCCATCAAGCAACATTCCAAATCCGCCGTTTATTACTTCACCCCAGCCAACTCCGCCGCCATTGTGAATTGAAACCCACGTAGCACCTCTAAAACTATCACCAATCATATTTTGAATAGCCATATCAGCTGTAAATTTACTGCCATCCGTAATATTGCTTGTTTCCCTAAAAGGTGAATCCGTACCACTTACATCATGATGATCGCGTCCTAAAACAACTTCGCCAATTTCACCTTTTGCAATAGCATTGTTAAAAGCCCTTGCAATTTTCATTCTGCCTTCCGCATCAGCATAAAGAATTCTTGCTTGTGATCCAACTACCAACTTATTTTTCTTTGCGTTTTTAATCCAATGAATATTATCATTCATTTGTTGTTGAATTTCTGCGGGAGAATTTTCCATTATTTCCTGCATCACTTCCATTGCAATTTGGTCGGTTTTATCCAAATCTTCTTCTTTGCCCGAAGCACATACCCATCTGAAAGGTCCGAAGCCGTAATCAAAACACATTGGGCCCAAAATATCTTGAACATAAGATGGATATTTAAAATTAATTTTATCTTCCGCCCAAATATCAGCACCTGCACGCGATGATTCCAGCAAAAATGCATTTCCATAATCAAAGAAATATGTACCTTTTGCAGTATGCTTGTTTATTGCTTCCACTTGTCTGCATAATGATTCCCGAACTTTTTCTTTAAATAATTCCGGATTTTCTTTTATCATTTTATTTGATTCTTCAAAAGATTGACCAACGGGATAGTAGCCTCCCGACCATGGATTGTGCAAAGAA
>CAZCBD010000184.1:0-5059 GCA_964496755.1 uncultured Melioribacteraceae bacterium | reverse complement strand
TTAAGAACAAAAAGAAGATTAAAAAAACGCCATCAGGCTGTGTTAAAACGTAAAGAAGTTTATAAACAAGGATAATTATGGAAAAACTAAGAGCAATTTTTTTTAAGTACAGAAGTTACACCCCCATACCTTTTTTAATAGCAATGCTTTATTTTCAGGAAGCAACAATTACAAGCTTAATTCTAGGTTTTATTATTGCAATTATCGGCGAAGCAACTAGATTCTGGGGAGTCTCTTATGCGGGCAGCGAAACTCGAACAACCGGCTCGGTTGGCGGTAGTCAATTGGTTATTAGCGGACCTTTTGCTCATGTCAGAAATCCTCTCTACGTTGGTAATATGATGATGTATGTTGGAATTGGCATAATGTCGTTGGCGCTGTTTCCTTACTTGCAAATAGCCGCATTAGTTTTTTTCTTAATTCAATATAAATTTATAATTGATGGTGAAGAAGAATATCTTAAAAAAACTTTTAAACAAGATTACAAACAGTATTGTGAAAATGTACCTCGATTAATTCCACAATTCAGAAAATATAAAAATGAAAACTTATCTCAACCGAAATTTGATTTTTCCGTTGGACTAAAATCTGAAATGCGTACGTTACAAGCTTTTTTTAGTGTAATAGTAATTCTACTAATATTATTTGTGGTAAAATAATTGAAAAAATTTTTAATAATTGCCGGTGAACCTTCCGGCGATTTACATGGCGGTGCTTTAATTAGATCCTTAAAAAAAATCAATCCCGATCTATCATTCGTTGGAATTGGCGGAGATCAAATGATTGCTGAGGGTTTAGAGGAAATTATTCATTTAAAGAATATCTCCTTTTTAGGATTTGTCGAAGTAATTAAACACATTCCCTTAATTAAACGCTTAGAAAAAAAACTCCTTTCCGTGGTTGAAAAAGAAAATATTGATAATATTATTCTTATTGATTATCCGGGTTTTAATTTAAGAATTGCAAAAAAATTAAAAGCTTTGAATAAAAAAATATTCTATTATATATCACCGCAAATTTGGGCATGGAAGCAAAAGCGAGTTCACAAAATCAAAAAGTTTGTAGATAAAATGCTTGTACTTTTCCCATTCGAAAAAAAATTTTATTCTGATTTTAACGTAAATGTTGAGTACGTAGGGCATCCTTTAATTGATAGAATAAATGAATTTGATTTTTGTTCGAAAAAAGAATTGTTTAATAAGTTTAATCTTGAATTAAACAAAGAAATTTTATTGCTGCTACCCGGAAGTAGAATTCAAGAGGTTCGAAAAATTTTTCCTGAAATTATTAAAGCCGCTTCAAAACTTGCAAAGGATTTTAATTTGCAAATTGTAGTGGCATGTTCAAATAACATCAACGAAAACGAATTTTCTGAATTTCAAAAAAAATTCAAGTTTAAAATAATTAAAAATTACACTTACAACTTATTTAAACATTCTAAATTCGGAATCATAAAATCAGGCACTTCCACTTTGGAAGCCGCTTTAATCGGAATTCCTTTTGTGCTTGTTTATGCCACTAATTACCTAACTTATTTGTTGGGCAAACAACTAATTAAAATTAAAAATATCGGATTGGTAAACATTGTTGCCGAAGAACAAATAATTGATGAACTTATTCAAAAAAATATTAATGATAAAAATATTTACAATACCATTTCAAATTATCTAAAATCTGATACTAAGTTATCTGAACTGAAAAGCAAATTGCAAATTGTTAAAAACAAACTCGGCACAGGAAACGCATCAACAAATGCCGCAAAAATAATTATGGAGAATTTAAAATGAAACTCCCAAAACCTGCTAAAAATATTCTCCATTTTTTAAGTAGAATATTCACAAATTTAATTGTTAAGCTCTTATGTAAATCATTAAAATTAAATATAAAATTACCCGAAAGCACACAACAACTTTTTAACTCAAATAAAAATTATGTTGTATCCTTTTGGCACGGCACAATGCTATTCCCTTGGTATTATTTTAAAAATAAAAATTTTGCGGCAATAGTTAGTAAAAGTAAAGACGGAGAATTGTTATCCAACTTATTAAAAAAATGGAATTATCAATTAGCGCGTGGGTCAAGTCATAATGGTGGAAAAGAAGCTTTTTCAAACTTAATAAAAGCAGCACTTAATAATAAATCAATCGCCATAACCCCGGATGGGCCTACCGGGCCTATTTATGAATTTAAACCCGGTGCTGTAATTATTGCAAAAAAAACGGAAATCCCGTTAATACTTGTTGCCGCCGGTTACTCTAATTACACGCAATTAAAAAGTTGGGATGAATTTAAAATTCCAAAGTTTTTTTCAAAAGTTAATTTGTATTTTTCGGAACCAATTTATATTACTAAAAAAAACAGCTTCGAAGAAACAGACGCTTTAATTAAAAAATGTGAAATTGAATTAAATTTATTGCAAAATGAGGCAAATAAATTTGAATAAAATTTTTAAAATATTATTCTACTTAATTAAGATTATACTACTTCCTTTTTCCGGAATTTATTACTTAATAATTAAAATTCGGAATTTTTTGTTTGATATTAAATTTTTTGATATCGAAAAGATTAACACTAAAATAATCAGCGTTGGGAATATTACTGTTGGCGGAGCAGGAAAAACTCCTACTGTTATTTACATCGTAAACTTATTAAAGGCTAATGGTTTTAATCCGGGAATATTAAGTAGAGGTTATAAAAGAAAATCTTCCGGATACAAATATGTTTTTGACGGACAAAAATTTTTATTGCCTATTGAAGAAACCGGTGATGAAATACAACTAGCTGCTAATGCAACTAAAGCACCGGCCGCTGTTGCTGAAAAACGCACAATAGGCGCAAAACTTTTCGTTAAAGATGCAAATATTGATTCCATTGTTTTGGATGATGCATTTCAACACCGTTGGATAAATCGTAATTTTGACATTGTTGTTTTAGACCAAAGATTTTTAAACAAAAAAAATTCTTTGGAAAAATTCCCCCTACCATCAGGAATAATGCGTGAATCATTCAAATCAATTCAACGTGCCGATTGTGTTATTTTAAATCGAAAGTTTTCAGATAAAACAAATTTGCCTCAAAATTATCTGCAACTGCTTAAAACCAAACCCTTTTTTGAAGCCTATTATGAAGCAAAATCTTTTGTTGATATTAAAACCGGCGAAGAGTTTCGGTTAAACGACTTCGTTGGCCAACAAAGTCTGGTTGTATGTGGAATAGCACGGCCCTATTCGTTTTTACATTGTCTTGAAAAAAATGGAATTGATTTCACAAATAAATTATTATTTCCTGATCATAAAAACTATACACGCAAAGAAATACACAATATCCGCAAACAATTTTATGCTACAAATGCCTTTTCTGTTTTAACTACAGAAAAAGATGCGGTAAAACTTTTTGCTTTCAAAAAAGAATTAGATGACATAGATATCTATTACCTAAAAATAGAACTTAAAATCAATAAAGAGCGAGAATTTAAAGAACTAATTTTAAAATCATTAACATTAATGGAGGTCTAAAATGGCTAAGACACCAAAGTATGTTTATTTCTTCGGCGGAAAAAAAGCTGAAGGTAAAACAGAAATGAAAAATTTACTTGGTGGAAAAGGTGCAAACTTAGCTGAAATGGTAAATATAGGTTTACCAGTTCCAGCCGGCTTTACAATCACAACTGAAGTTTGTACTTATTACTATCAAAACAAAAAAAGGTATCCGAAAGAATTAAAAGCTGCGGTTTTAAAAGCCTTAGCTCGCGTTGAAAAAGAAATGAAAGCAAAATTCGGTGATCCTAAAAACCCATTGTTGGTATCCGTTCGTTCGGGTGCTCGTGCTTCCATGCCTGGAATGATGGATACTATTCTTAATTTAGGATTAAACGATACAACCGTTGAAGGTTTAATTGCAAAAACTAATAACCCAAGATTTGCTTATGATTCTTACAGAAGATTTGTTGCAATGTATGGTGATGTAGTATTAGGAATGAAACCGGAAGATAAACATTCAATAGATCCTTTTGAAGAAATTCTTGAAGCAAAAAAAGAAGAGGTTGGCGCAAAAGCCGATACGGATTTATCTGCCGAAGATTTAAAAGATTTAGTTGCAAGATTTAAAAAAGCAATTAAAAAAATTACCGGAAGTGATTTCCCTGAAAAACCAATGGACCAATTATGGGGTGCTATTAGCGCGGTATTTGGTAGCTGGATGAATGACAGAGCTATTGTTTATAGAAAACTAAATAATATTCCGGCCGAATGGGGTACTGCTGTAAATGTTCAATCCATGGTCTTTGGAAACATGGGCGAAGATTCGGGTACAGGTGTTGCTTTTACTCGTGACCCTGCTACAGGAGAAAATGTTTACTACGGTGAATATTTATTTAATGCACAAGGCGAAGATGTTGTTGCCGGAACTCGTACTCCAAATCCAATTTCAGATCTTAAAAAAGACAACAAAAGATTATACGATCAACTTGTTGACATTAGAAAAATTCTGGAAACTCACTATAAAGATATGATGGACATTGAGTTTACAATTCAACAGGGTAAATTATGGATGCTTCAATGTCGCGTTGGCAAAAGAACTGGTTTTGCTGCAATTAAAATAGCCGTAGATATGGTTCGCCAAAAATTAATTGACCGCAATGAAGCTTTAATGAGAATTGAACCGGATCAATTAAATCAATTATTAAGACCTGTATTTGATATTAATGAAAAAAATGCCGCAATAAAAGAAGGTCGATTATTAGCAAAAGGTTTAAATGCCGGACCGGGCGCTGCCTGTGGTATTGTTGCTTTTAATGCTACCGATGCAGAAGAAATGGCCAAAACCGGTAAACCCGTAATTTTGGTTAGAATTGAAACTTCTCCTGAAGATATTAAAGGAATGGATGTTTCCGAAGGCATTTTAACTGCAATGGGAGGAATGACATCCCACGCTGCATTAGTTGCTCGACAAATGGGTAAAGTTTGTGTTGCCGGCTGCGGTTCATTAAAAATAAATTATAAAACTTTATCGATGACTGTTGAAGGTAAAGACATTAAAATTAAACAAGGCGATTATATTT
>CAZCBD010000183.1:0-5099 GCA_964496755.1 uncultured Melioribacteraceae bacterium | reverse complement strand
ACTGTTTTTTACTGAAAATTATAATTTCACTTTTTCGAGAAATCGAACTATAAAAAAAACCATATTTCTTTAGATTCAACCCGTTAAATTTTTCTTTTAACGATACGGTTGATTTCATAATCCATTCATGCGTATTATCAATTCTATGATTTGAATCGTAGAACTGAAAAACCGAGGCTCTATCAGCTTCAGAAAATATTGCAATTGTACGTAGTGTTCTTTCAATCCAAAAATCAATTTCGAGCGGATTTATCGAAATAAATTTTGAAGATATTGCTGTTATTAATTTTTGTAATCTATTCCTAAATCGAAGTGATTTTTCGTAAAGTTGTTTTTCCGCTTCAAGATTCTCAATGTATTTTACTCGTTTTCTGAGAATCTCTAATTCAGTATGTAATTGCTCAATTTCATTCTTTAAAACACTTTCCATTTTCTACTCAATGTTGAGAAAATTCAATTTTAAAATACAAGTATATCATTTATCCAAATAAATTCACAATATATTTTGTTAATTATAATTAATTCATAATTTTTGGATATGGAAATAATCGATGAAATATTTGAATCATTTAAATTCTATAATCCTGATAACGGTTATGCAATTCTTTTGCTTGAAAGCGGTAATGTTGCCGTTGGACATACTACGGAATTAACTCCCGGCGATAGAATTGAATTACACGGTAATTGGGTTACGCATCCCAAATATGGTGAACAGTTTAAATTTGAATACTTTGAGCTTAGATATCCCGATACTAAAATATCAATTATAAATTATCTTTCATCCGGCTTAATTAAAGGTATTGGAGAAGCTACGGCTATAAATATTTATAGAAAATTCGGGGATAAAACATTTGATATTTTAGACAATGAAATTTTTCGTTTACGTGAAGTTGAAGGTATTGGTGAAAAAAAATTAGCAACAATTGCTTCCAGCTGGGAGGAACAAAAATCAAGTAAAGATATTTTATTATATCTGCAACAAAACGGTTTTTCTATAAATTTTGCAATTCGCATCTTTACAAAATACAAGTACGACACAATTTCAATTGTGAAAAATAATCCTTATCAAATTATAAAAGACATTTGGGGATTAGGTTTTAAAACTATTGATAAAGCCGCACTTAAAATGGGTTTCTCTCCCACCGACAAAAAAAGACTTGCCGCAGGAATAGAATATACCCTTTCGGTAGCAGCAAACGACGGACATGTTTTTTTACCTGAAAATATTCTTTACGAAAAATGCGTGAAAGAATTAGGCGTTGAAATAAACGACGGAAATGCGATTCAAGATTTGATGAACAAAAATATTTTAATTAAAAAAGGAAAAAATATCTATTTAAAATACCTGTACTTTTATGAACGAACAATTGAAGAATTTTTTAGACTTAAATTAAAAAATAAAAATAAATTTAATACTTCGGCACTACGGCTTTCGGGCATTACTTTTTCCGAGGAACAAATTAATGCAATAAAAGGAGCAATACAAAATAAATCTACAGTTATCACGGGCGGACCGGGGACAGGCAAAACAACTATTGTACAAGGCATTATTGAGGTTTTTAAGCAAATGGAAAAATCAATAGCCCTCTGTGCACCTACAGGCCGCGCTGCAAAAAGATTATCCGAGGTAACAAATATGCCTGCACAAACAATCCATCGCCTTCTTGAATATGATCCGTTTGAAGAAAGTTTTGTTCGTAATGCCGATAATCAGCTTACTTACGATTTAATTATAGTTGATGAAGTTTCAATGATTGATACTGTTCTGTTTTTTCATTTGCTTACTGCAATTAACGAAAACTCACAAATTGTTTTAATTGGAGATGCACAACAAATTCCATCAATTGGACCGGGAAATATTTTACACGATTTAATTGAACATAGCGATCTGCAAATCTTTGAACTGAAACAAAACTTCCGGCAATCAGAAAACAGTAAAATTATTGATACTGCATATTCCGTTATTAGCGGTAAATCTCCTGAACTAAACTTAAACCCTGAGTCGGATTTCTTTTTTATTCGCAAATCCGATACTAAGGAAATCCCCAACAATATTTTGGAATTACTTTCCGAAAGAATTCCGAATAAATATCAGCTTGACCCGTTAAATGATATTCAAATAATTGCTCCGATGTATAAAGGTGAGTGCGGAGTAAATAATTTAAATCGGGAAATTCAATCCGGATTTAATTTTGAAAAAGTTGTTTTGAAAATCGGATTAAAAGAATTTAGAATTAATGACAAAGTAATGCAACTTAGAAACAACTATGAAAAAGATATATTCAACGGAGATATCGGAATTGTTGTTTATCCGCCAAAAAATGACAAAGCATTATATGTTAGTTTTAATGGCAAAATAGTAAAATACGAAACATCAGAATTGGATGAATTAACTTTAGCGTATGCAATCACCGTCCATAAAAGTCAAGGTTCAGAATACCCCTGCGTAATCATGCCTTTGGTTAACGAACATTTTATAATGCTACAAAGGAATCTGCTTTATACCGCCATTACACGTGCACAGCAATTATTAATTATTATTGGAACCGAGCAAGCACTCAATAGAGCAATTCAAAATAACTTTGTAAAAAAAAGATTCACTTCTCTTTTTCATTTGGAAGATTTATAAATTGACAACTCTTCAATTTCATTTGCTGTTAATCTTCGTACATTGTTCGCCGAATTCAAAATAATATTGCATGCCATTTCAAAAAAAATTGCCTTTTGCAAAACATCCTGAAAGTTTTTACCTGCAACTACTTGCCCGTGATTTTTCATAATTACTAAATTACAATCCTGCATAGCTTCAGTAACTTTCTTTGCCAATTTTTCGGAACCGGGTAAAAGATAAGGGACATATTTTATCTTGCCGATATATATCGGAATTTCAGCAGTTACATTGAAATCGGATATTTCATTTTCCAAACAAGCAATTACGGTAGCAGCCGGTGATTGAAAATGCAAAACAACATTCACATCACTCCTGGCACGTAATATTCCGAAATGAAAATTCCTTTCAATGGTTGGTTTTGCGCCCTTTAATAATTCACCGGATGCTAGATTACAAATAGATATATCCTTTTCCTCAATTTCGCCCAGCCAACTCCCCGATCTGCTAAGCGCAATTCTTTCCGCATTCAATCGGCACGACATATTGCCACTACTACATTTTAATAAATCGGCCGCTCCTATTTTTTTTGCCGTAGAAATAAATTCTCCGATTGTTTTTGTATCTTCTTTCATCACAAACTTTTTTTGTCTTCAAATTATAAATATATTTGTGAAACTTAATAATTCTATTTGGATAATGAAAAGCATTTTAATTGTAATATTCTTTTTCAGCATTGTTACTGCTCAAAACGGCATTATAAAATACAAATACCCAAATGGTAGAATAAAAAAAGAAGTTTCCTATATTGATAATATTCTTGACGGAACAAGTTACGAATATTACGAGAATAAATATTTGAAGGCTGAAATAAATTATAGTCAGGGTGTATTAAACGGTTGGCAACGGGAATATTATGCAAGCGGATTGTTAAAACATGAGTATTTTGTAAGCTTTGGAATCAGAAACGGTTTGGAAAAAACTTACTACAAAAATGGAGCTTTAAAGGAAGTTCGTAAATTTGAAGCCGGAGAATTAATAAAATCGATAAAATTTGATTTTGATCCTACCTACCAAGCCCCACACGAAGCTTATACGGCGGGAATAAAAAAAGAAAAAAGAGAAGAGTATTTTTGCAATGTGGATATTTGTCCCGAACCGGTTGGCGGAATGTATTCAATACAAAAAAATTTAATTTATCCCAAAGAAGCTAAACTCTACGGCTTAGAAGGGAATGTAGTATTAATTGCTACCATTGATTCAAAGGGAAATGTTTTAAAAACAAAAATCATCCGTGAATTAGGATTGAATTGTGAAGAGGCCGCCACAAACGCTGTTAAAAAAACCAAATTTATTCCGGGCAAACAAAACGGCAAATTTGTAGAAGCTGATGTTACCTTAAGCATTAAATTCAAACTCACTAAAAAAGAAAAAAGAGAATTGCATATAACCGGGCACAAATTACTTCAACCTAAAAATATTTTACCTTCAAATACTTTTTCGAATAAAAAGAAAAAAACAACTTTAAAAAACTCTACAAAAAAACGCGCAACCGTAATTCCGAAAATAACACAACAGATCATCTGTAATGTTGAAGTTTGCCCTGAGCCAATTGGGGGCTTCAATACAATTTACAAAAATCTGGAAATACCAAATATTGCAAAACGATTGAAAATAAAAGGAACAGTAGTTATTGAAGCTGAAATAGGAAAATTCGGTTTTGTTAAAAACACTAAAGTTATTAAATCGTTAGGTTATGGTTGCGACGAAGCTGCTGAAATTGCCGTACTTAGTACTCAATTTAAACCTGCTCGTTCAAAAAATAAAGAAGTAAACGCCCTTGTTAAGATTCTGATAGAGTTTTGAAAATAATCATAAAATTATATTTGTAATTAAATTCATTTCCGATAAACCGGATAAAAATTACAGTAATTAGAAAATTAAGCATAATGAATACTTTGGTGCGCAACAATAAAGGGCAATTGCTTGCCCTTTAAGTAAATTAATTTTTCAATAATTCCACAAACTCTTTTTCTATAGCAGCACCTTTATTCCGTCCATACCAAAGATGCATTTTCTCACTCCATTCTTTCGGTTCCATTTCCTTTTTCCACTCTTCAATTAAAGCAACCAATTCCTTCGGCCTATCCCCCCACTGAAACAATTCATTACCATTTTCATCAAAAGCAACAAGTCTTGGAATGCTACGTGATTTTCCGTTTTTCAAATATTGATCCATTACATCTAAATTCGAATCACGCAAAAGGATTCGCAATTCAACATTTTCCGTTTCCGCAGCCATTTTAGCAATGTATGGCAAATTTTGGGCAGAATCACCACACCACGGTTCGGTTAAAACCATCCAGTATTGTTTGCCCGGAATCTGCAAAAGATTTTTTTTTAATTCCTCACTAACCTGATAAGTTTTTTCAATCCGCCGGCTACGATGTAAATTCAGTTTTGTATATTCAATTAGCTTTTTTTCCTGCTC
>CAZCBD010000182.1:0-5126 GCA_964496755.1 uncultured Melioribacteraceae bacterium | reverse complement strand
TGTCCAGTCTTGTGGATACACTCCAGGTTGTTGATTAACATTTATCGTTAATAAGCTGTTTTTTATTAGCATAAATAGTTTTATTGCCGTTAAAACTATGCATTGAATCACATCTGATTACTGAAGCAGTATCACGAACAATAACATTACCACGTGCCAAACTTTGATCATCTTTATTCCAATAAATTAATTTATCGGAAGTTAAATGAGAAATATTGTTAAACATTAAAACATCTTCTTCAAATTCGCTTCTGTCTTCGTCAATAAAATAATGTCCTATTTTTGCCGATAAAATATTCTTTCCATCGTTTAATAATATGCCCGCATTTGAAAATACTATTTTATTATTTGCCTGATAATATGCGTAGTCGGTAAATAAAACAACAGTATCTTTTTTTAGAACAACATTCCCGATTAATTCAACATCATTCTTTTTTAGATACCTAACGGCAACGTCACAAGTAATAATAATATCATCCTGATAGATATGAACATCTCCGCGAACTTCACGAACATCTTCGCCATTTAAAACCTTGCCTTGCAAAGTTTTGCCTGTAATCTTCAGTTTACCTTTTTCTAATTGTGCAAATAAAATTGAAGTAAAAAGAAAAATTAAAAATATTTTGAGTAAGTTATTTTTCAACTTTTTTATTCGAATTTACTATTGGTTCAAAAATTTTGTAGTTTTTAAGATTCTGATCGGACTCAAACCCATAACCTTCGATTGTTTCATCTTTAGTTATAATTTTAATATAAAGAGTTGAAACAATTTTCCGGTCTTTATTTTTCCACATCAATTCATCTGAATAAAGAGTAATACCACTGTCGCTTTTTACAATAACACTATCAAGGGCAAACATATCTTTGGTTTTATCGTCAATTCGTCCTTTTCTTGAAGTTAAAACGGAAGATAGATTTTCATTTTCGTCATAAAACTCGACTTTCATATTCTCAAGTAAGGTTTCAGCCGGTTTTTCAAATTTTTTTAAATATGTTGAATAAACAATTGCCTTTTTTTTATTAAGCTCATAAATATAAACTTTAGAGTTCCAACTTTCCTGTACAGGAATTTTTTCATTTCCAAATTGTGTATTAATAACAGGTTCAATCTTACTCTGATTGCAAGCTATTAAAAAAAATAAAATTAGAGGGAAAAACTTTTTCATCTTCTTTGCAATCCTAATTTTACCAAATCATGCAAATGAATAACCCCCTCGGGTTTATTTTCACTATCAACTACAATTAAAGAAGTTATTTTATGCGACTCCATTTTTTGCAACGCAAAGGAAGCTAATAAATCCTTTGTTATTGTTTTGGGGTTTTCGGTCATAACATCGGTAGCCGAATAACCACTAATATCAAGTGTTTTTTCCAAAAGTCTTCTTAAATCACCATCCGTTATTATTCCCGAAAGTTTATTCATATTATCAACAACAATAGTAATACCTAATCGTTTAGAAGTAATTGAAAAAATCACTTCATTAATTGGTGAATTTATTTTTACAATAGGCACATCATCACCATGAATCATAATTTCGGATATTTTAAGCGACAGTCTTTTTCCGAGACTGCCTCCGGGATGTAATAAGGCAAAATCATCTGCCGTGAAACCACGTTTTTCAATTAATGCCACTGCCAGTGCATCACCCATTACCAAAGCTGCAGTTGTTGATGAGGTAGGAGCCAGATCTAACGGACAAGCCTCTTCTTCCACACTAACATTCAAAACAATATCACATAGCTCTGCCATTTTACTTTCCAAATTGCCAACCATTGCAATTGTAATTACTCCTAATCTTTTCAACATAAAAATTAATTCAATTAGCTCCTCTGTATTTCCGCTTTTGGAAATAAGAATCACAGAATCATCTTTACGTACCATTCCCAAGTCGCCGTGCATTGCATCAGTCGGATGCATAAAAATAGCCGGCGTTCCCGTTGAATTAAATGTAGCTACAATTTTTCTGGCAATTAACCCCGATTTCCCGACACCGCTAAATACTACTCTACCGGTTGAATTGTAAATTGCATCAATAGCTTTAACAAAGCTCTTATTAATATTTTTTTCTAATGCAGAAACAGATTTGGCTTCTGCTTTTATTACATTTTTTCCAACTTGAATTATTTGATCTTCAGACAATTTCTTTCCCGCTATGTTTAATAATTTTTAATAATTCTATCAATTTGTAATAATTTATTCATTAATTTTTTTAAATCTGATAATTTCAATTGGCTACCGGCATCACTCAATGCTTTCGGGGGATTAGGATGCACCTCCAAAAATAATGCGGCAACACCAATGGCAACAGCAGCTTTTGCAAGCGGTTCAATAAATTCCGGATTACCTTCGGTTGTTGAACCTACGCCTCCGGGCATTTGCACGGAATGTGTTGCATCCATTACAACAGGTACATTTAATTTTTTCATAATCTCCAATGCACGCATATCAACAACCAAATTATTGTATCCGAAAGTGGTACCTCTTTCGGTCAGCATAATTTTATTGTTGCCTGTTGACTTAACCTTTTCAATTGCGTGAGTCATTTTTTCAGGAGCTAAAAATTGACCTTTTTTTATATTAATTATTTTTTTTGTTTCTCCTGCTGCCAACAGTAAGTCCGTTTGCCTACACAGAAATGCCGGAATCTGAATAATATCAGCAACCATCGCAATCTTTTCAGCCTCGTGAGATTCGTGAATATCTGTTAATATTGGTAAATCAAATTTCTGTTTTACGGTGTTCAATATTTCCATGCCCCTATCGATACCGGGACCGGTAAATGAATTTAGACTTGTTCTGTTTGCCTTTTTAAAACTTGATTTGAAAATCAAATCAATCTCAAGTTCTTCAGTAATATCTTTTAATCTTTTTGCTATCGTTATAATTGCCTTTTCAGACTCAATTACACAAGGTCCTGCAATCAAAACCAACTTATTGCCGTTAGAAATTTTTATGTTGTTTAGTTTAAGCATTTATAATTAATCCGTAAATAAATTTTTTTGATTTGTGTCCTTTTTATCTCTTCTATCTCGATTAAAACGAGCATAAGCTTTGTTCGTAGCTTCTCTACCGCGGGGGGTTCTTGTAAGAAAACCTTGTTGAATTAAAAAGGGTTCATAAACTTCTTCTAATGTTCCCGGATCTTCATTCACAGAAACAGCTAAAGTATTAAGTCCAACCGGACCTCCGTCAAACTTATCAATAATAGATAAAATTATATCCTTGTCCATTTCATCTAAACCAAACTCATCAACCTCTAATGCTTTAAGTGCTTTCTGAGCAATAGCCAAATTAATTCTACCAATGTTCTCATAATCAGCAAAATCACGCGTACGTCTTAAAAGACGGTTTGCAATTCTTGGTGTTCCTCTGGATCTTCTTGCAATCTCATTCGCCGCATCCTCGTCAATTTCAACATTCAATACTCCGGAGCTTCTTTTGATTATTTTTGATAAAAGATTGAAATCATAATAATCGAAGCGGGACTTAATACCGAATCGATCTCGTAAAGGAGCTGTTAAAAGTCCGGCTCTTGTAGTTGCGCCAATCAAAGTGTATTTGGGTAGTTGAATTTGAATAGAACGTGCACTTGGTCCGGAATCAATCATAATATCAATTGTAAAATCTTCCATTGCAGAATATAAATATTCTTCTACAACCGGACTTAATCTATGAATTTCATCAATAAAAATAACCGAATGTTCTTCCAAATTAGTAAGTAAACCTGCTAAATCTCCGGGTTTTTCCAAAACCGGACCGGATGTAACTTTTATATTTACATTAAGTTCATTAGCTATAATAAATGCTAAAGTGGTTTTCCCCAACCCGGGTGGCCCCGTAAGCAAAACATGATCTAATGCATCTTTTCTTTTTTTTGCAGCTCCAATAAATACTTTCAAATTATCAGTTATTTTTTTCTGACCTGAAAATTCTTCGAATCGCATCGGCCGTAATTTTTTTTCAATTACCACTTCTTCGTTTGTTGGAGTTGGATTTAAATTTTCTGAGCGACTCATGATTCATCTGCAACTAATTTTACATTTTTTTTAATTTTTAATCTTTCAATATAATAAACTAAAATGATCATTGCAGATTCCATTATAATTACTGCAAGAAAAGTTTCGGCTACTGTAAACTTGTTTCCATAAAATTTATAAATACCCGGCAGCCATGCGCAACCATATAAAATAATAACATGAATAGAATAAATCAGAAGAGTATTCTTTCCGATAATTGCAAACAATTTCAAGTTAGGTGAAACCAGCTGTGCAACCGATTGAAAAATGAAAATCAATACCAACACAACACCGCTTCGTAAAAATATAATAAAGTATAAACGAGTAATATCGTAATCAATGTTTTTTAAAATCAACGATAAAAGGACTAAAACCATACCAAAAAAAAGTATTCTATAATCTTTTGATTTATTTAATGTGGAAATATTTTTTTTCGAAAAATAAATTCCAATTGTTCCGCCGAGTAACACATAAAACAACCAAGGAAATAATGGAAATATTGACCCTGTTGAGTTTGATAAATATGCGGCCAAAGGCATGGGTAAAATTTCAACCCAGTTTATTACAATCACAAAGGGATATATGGTCAATATTAATATTGATATAAATAAATTTAAATATAAAAAATTCAATCTTATTTTTTTTGAAATCAAATAATTTAATGTCAAAATGAATATTCCAATTCCAATCAAATGTAATGCATCTACTGCAAAAAATATTCTCCAGCCTTCGGTAGTAACACTTGAGAAGTCAAAAATTTTATATGTAGGATACCGAAGCAAATAACCGATAATTAAGAGCTGAATAAATCGTTTAATTCCCTTTTTTACGCGGGGATTATTTCCGGATTTACGACCATTTCCATTTAGTAAAAAAGCAAACACACAACCGGAGGTAAACATAAATATCGGTGCTGTGAAACCCCTTAAAAAATTCCAAATATTAAATGCAATGTAAGATGTGTTGAAATATTCTGATAACAAACATGCGTGAACCGTATGCCCTTCCACCATCATTAACACAGCAAAAGCACGAAGTAAATCGAAGAAAAGAATTCGATGGTTTGAAGTTAAAGTATTCAAGTGATAATTAATTTTTAATTTTTGACT
>CAZCBD010000181.1:0-5235 GCA_964496755.1 uncultured Melioribacteraceae bacterium | reverse complement strand
ACTTCTTTTTTAATTTCAGCTTCAACTTCATCATTAATTTTAGTCTCAATTTCAAAAACCAACGAATCCAGATGTTGAAATTTATTTAGTAACAAACTTTTCTGAGAATTAAAACCATACGATTTCAGGATAGTATTTAAATATTCTTTTAAACTTAAAATATTTGATTTTACAGAGTCATAAGAATTATATGAAAAATCATCAAGAAAATCTAATATATCATCCAACTTTGGAGTAGCCAATTCCATAGCAGCAGAAGGAGTCGGGGCACGCAGATCGGCCACAAAATCGGAAATAACAAAATCAATTTCATGTCCAACAGCACTGATTACAGGTATTTCGGAGTTAAAAATAGCACGTGCAACAATTTCTTCATTAAAGCACCATAAATCTTCAAGCGAACCGCCACCTCTTCCAACTATGATTAAGTCAATATCCTTTCTTTTATTTAAACTTAAAATATTAGAAGCAATACTTTCTGCAGCATCAATTCCTTGAACTTTTGTAGGTACAATTACTAACTCGACCAAAGGATATCGCCGCGAAGCCACACTAATCATATCGCGAAATGCCGCACCGTCACTTGCCGTAACAATACCAATCTTTTCAGGATAATTAGGAATATTTTTTTTAAACTCATCATTAAACAAACCTTCTTCGGCAAGTTTCCGTTTTAACCTTTCAAAAGCAGCTTGTAATTCCCCTTCGCCGGCCGGCTTCATTGAACGAACATCAATTTGATATGTGCCGCGTGGCGGGTAAACAGTTAGCTTACCATTTACAATTACTTTCATTCCGTCTTGAGGTTTAAACTGCACAAAGTTGTTAATGTTTTTCCACATAGTGCAATTTACTTGTGCATCGGAATCCTTTAACGTAAAATACCAATGCCCCGAAAAATGATTTTTAAAATTTGAAATTTCTCCCACTACCGAAAGCGAATCAAATTCATCTTCCAAGCTTTTTTTAATATCGAAGGTAAGTTCACTTACTGTTAAAGTATTCGTCATAATTATAAATTTATTGAAAAAAAGTTTGAGTTAATACCAATTGTAAATTCTGAAAAACTTTTATGAGTCTTATTTAAATTAAAGTTATATCTATATTTTACAAACAAATCAAATACATTTGATAATTGTAATAATCCGCAAGCAACAGATATTCCAACGGAATTATATCCTTTAAAATCCGTAAATAAACTTATTCCCGGAGCCACATATTTAATTGGAAGTTTATAATAGTATTTATCATAATTGATTCTAAACAATTGTGTTTTTTCATCATTAAAAATATATGTGTACTCTACACTTAGAAACGAAGATGGTTCCGAAAAATTTTGTGAATAGAATTTCAGAATCGGAATTTGTTTGGTTAAAGAAAAATATTTTTCTCCATTTTGCATGATAAGTTGTGGCGAGGGCAAGCCAAAAACAATACCGCCAACACAACACATTTTAAAAAGAGAATATGAAGAATTTAAATCGGTTTTAATTTCGTCGGATAATAAGATTTCTTCCTTTGAATAAACTTTAAAATGTTGATTTTTAGACAGTAATATTTCATAAGTAAAATCATGTTGTATATTAATGTCACTTAGTTTAATTTTATATTTATGTTCTTCGATAAGAGAATCCGATAAACTGTATTCGAATTGATTATTAATTTTAATTTTCGAAAAACAAGGTTCACTTGTAAAAAAAGTTATTTTTAGAATTGGTTTATTTGAGCTTTCAACAAAAGAATCGATCAGAAACACTTCAATATCATTTGCCTGAGCAAAAACAGATGTATAAATAATAAATATTGTTAAAATTTTTTTAATCATAGATTTTTTATTTTAATATATAAATTTACTATAAATTCTGTTAAAGTTTGAAAAATATACTTATAATATCTTAATTAAATAACAAATAAAAAGTATATTTGTTTAGCAAACAACGAGGGAATGTGAAAATATTAATAAGTAATGACGACGGAATAAATGCCAAAGGCATATTCGAATTAGCAGAAGCACTTAGTAGTATAGCCGATATTGTTATAGTTGCTCCCAAAACCGAACAAAGTGCGGTTGGCCATGCAGTAACAATGAAAACCCCGTTAAGAATTGAGCAAATTAAATTAAATAATAGATTTGATGCTTTTGTGGTCAATGGCACACCGGCCGATTGTGTTAAAATAGGAATTAGAAATATTCTATCATCGCCGCCCGATTTAGTTGTATCGGGAATAAATCACGGAGGTAATCTGGCAATAAATATTATTTATTCAGGTACGGTTTCGGCCGCCAGAGAAGCAGCTATAATGGGAATTCCGGCAATTGCATTTTCAATTACAAGTCACCATCCCATTTACTTTGAAGCAGCAAGAAAATATGCCGAACAAATTGCGAAAGTAGTTTTATCAAATAAATTAAAAAAAGGCACTTTGTTAAATGTAAATATACCCCATCTTCCTGAAAATGAAGTTAAAGGACTAAAATTTACTCGTCAAGGAAATTCAACTTGGGACGATAAATATGAAGAACGAATAGATCCGTATGGTGATAAATATTATTGGTTAACCGGTGTAATGAAAAACACAAATATTACAACAAACAGCGATGAAGAAGCGATAAGCCAAAATTACGTTTCCGTAACGCCTATTCAATTTAATCTAACCGATTTAGATGAGTTAGAAAAAGTTAAACATTGGTTTTAATTATCTCTTTTAATAATTGCTGCCTAATACTATAATTTTCATTCCTATTTATTTTTAAATTTTTTATTACCTTTAGAATATTAATAACATGAGAATAACTTTTGAGGATTAAATATGCCTTTTATTGAATGGGACAATTCTGAATTGCTTGAGATTAAAATTTTAGACAAACAACATATTGAAATGATTAGTATTTTGAATAAACTGCATCAGCTTTTACCCGGTAATGCCCGTAATAAAAAAAGAATATTAATTGATTCTTTAATAACAAAAATTCATGAACATTTTAATACGGAAGAAAATTTTATGCGCGAATATAGATTCTTGAACTTTATTTCGCATAAACTGGAACACGATAGAGTTAAAAATAAGTTAAACAAATTTAAAGAAGATTTTGAATCTCAAATTACAGACATCAATTTGGAATTTTTGAAATCAATGAAAGTTTGGTTTTTTAACCACAACAAATTAAATGACAAAAAAATGGCGGCTTTTCTCAAAGAAAACGGAGTTAATTAATTATTGCATTAAAAAAAATATCGAATTCATTAATCGATTTGTTTTTACCAAGAGAATGTTTGCATTGTTGCAAAATTATTCCAACCAAAAATAATTTATACTTTTGTAAAGAATGTTATTCTCATTTAATCTCACAAATAATTAATAGTACTAACACATCAGATTTTTTGGCTAAAAATAATATACCGGTAAATAATATTTTTTCACTTTTTAAGTTTGAAAAAGAAACACCTTCGCAAAGTTTAATTCATAATCTAAAATATAAATCCCAAATTAATATCGGTATTGAATTGGGTAAAATGCTATCACAAAAATTTGAACTTGAAATAAATAGATTCAATATCGATATACTTATTCCCGTACCTTTACATTTAATTAAAAAATTCAGCAGAGGGTACAATCAAACTGAGTTTATTGCAAAAGGCATCTCGGGCTTTACAAAAATACCAACTAACCCGAATGTTTTAAAACGTAATAAATATACAAGGTCTCAAACAAAATTTTCGAAAGAAGAAAGAAAATTAAACATTCAAGAAGCATTTAAATTATGTACAAATGCTGATATTGTTGATAAAAGAATTGCTTTGGTTGATGATGTAATAACAACCGGCTCCACAATATCGGAATGTTCAGAAATATTGTTCGAAGCCGGTGCAAAAAAAGTTTATGCAATGTCTATTGCTTTGGTAATATAATTACATTTTTTCCGGTGCTGAAACCCCTAAAACCGTCAAACCGTTTTTCAAAACGGTTTTAACCGCTAATATCAATGCTATTCGGGCTTCTGCTAATTTAATCTCAGAACCTAAAATTCTGCATTGAGTATAAAATTTATGAAACTGAGTTGCAAGCTCTTCTAAATAATTAGCTATTTTTTGTCCTTCAAAAATCTCGGCCGCATTTACAATTACATTTTCAAATTCAAAAAGTTTTTTTAGAAGGGCTTTCTCTTCCGGAGTATTTAATAATTCTAAATTATCATAATTCGGTTGCAAATTTTCTTCTAAAGTTGCACGCAAAATTGATGCAATGCGTGCATGTGCATACTGTAAATAAAATACCGGATTTTCTTCGGAATTTTTTTTCGCCACATCAATATCAAAATTCAAATGACTTTTAACGCTGCGCATATTAAAGAAATAGCGAACAACATCAGGACCAACTTCTTGAATCAATTCATCGAGAGTAATAAAATTGGCTTTGCGCGTTGACATTTTTACAATTTCACCTTTATCCATAATTGTTACAAATTGATGAATTACTACTTCAATTTTGTCGGTGTCATAACCCAACGCTTTTAAACCTGCCAATACATCGGGGTAGGTTGCATTATGATCCGAACCAAACAAATCTACAATTAAATCATATCCACGTTCAAATTTTGTAGTATGGTAGGCAATATCCGGAAGCCTGTAAGTTGGCTCCCCTGTTGATTTTATTATCACCTTATCTTGCTCGTTACCAAGTGCTGTTAATTTTAACCAAGTAGCATTATCTTTTTCATAAATAAGGTTTTTCTCTTTTAATTTACTTACCACTTCATCAATTCTACCATCTTCGTATAAAGAATTTTCATTGTAAAAATTATTGAATTCAATATTTAATGATTTTAAAGTTTTTTCAATATCATCAAAGATTTCTCTTTCCGCAATTTCTTTAAATTTACCTTCGGCAGATTCATCTCGCAGAGAATCGCCGAACTCGCTTTTTGTTTTCTTTGCAATATCAATTAAATACTCGCCTTGATAATAATCTTCGGGGAAATTAATGGTTTCACCAAGTAATTGTAAATAGCGTAATCGTAATGAATCACCAAGCACGCGCATTTGTCTACCGGCATTATTAAAATAATATTCACGATCAACATCATAACCAACCCACTCAAGCATATTCGCAATTGTATCACCAACAACTGCATTCCGTCCATGCCCAACCGTTAAAGGCCCTGTGGGGTTTGCCGAAACAAATTCAACTATTGCTTTTTTCCCAATATATTTTTTCGAACGGCCATAATTATTT
>CAZCBD010000180.1:0-5320 GCA_964496755.1 uncultured Melioribacteraceae bacterium | reverse complement strand
GGATACGGAAATATGACGGAATATTTTTTCTGGTTAAAGGCTGATTATTTCTCAAAATATTTTTTGAAAAATCACAACTTACCGGTTGATATTAAACAAATGAATAATGCCAAACAGCAAGTGGGAAATAAAAGAAGAAGATAAAAGATATGTCTAAATGAAATTGTTTAATAAAAAAGGGGAGTTTAATAAACTTCCCTTTTTTATTTTACAAAGTTTGCCCAATTGGGAAATGTATTGATATCAATACCTAAAATTTGTGTGGATAAAAAATAAAACAGCAATGAAATTATAATTACACCTAATAAATTTATCAATATTCCGATTTTTGCCATCTCCGAAATTTTTAATCTGTTGCTTCCGAAAACAATAGCATTCGGAGGGGTTGCTACCGGCATCATAAAAGCACATGATGCGGAAATGGTTGCCGGTATCATTAGCAATAGCGGATTTATTTGCAAAGCTACCGCAACTGATGCTATTACAGGCAAAATCATTTCGGTTGTTGCTGTATTTGATGTAAGTTCCGTAAGAAAAGTTATTGTTAGTGAAATGAAAATTATTATTATTAACGGACTAATACTATTGAAACTTGAAAACTGTTGACCAATAAATTGAGACAATCCGGAAACTTGAAAACCCTTTGCCAGTGCAAACCCACCGCCAAATAATAATACAATTTCCCAAGGTAGTTTTTTAAGTATGTCAACTCCCATTATTTTCTCTTTTGAAACTGATGATTTAGCCGGAATAAAAAACATTATAAAGGCCATGAAGATTGCTACTGTGCCGTCATCAATAAACTTCGGGAAAGGAAGTATTTCAGACCATCCGGGAATAAGTAAAAAACTCAAATCAATCTTTTTTCTGAAAATCCATAATAATGCTGTGGAAATAAATACAATTAAAACCGCTTTTTCTTCGAAGCTGATTTTCCCTAGCTTTTTTAATTCGTTAGCTATTAATTTTTTTTCGATAAAAATATTTTTTGACGATTTATAAAATACTTTTGTAATTAAAAACCAAACAATAAATATCATTATTATTGATATTGGCAAACCAACCATTAACCATTGGCTGAAAGAAATAACTTCGGCATTTGGGAAAGTGATTTGAAAGATTCTTGAAAATGAAAGATTCGGAGGTGTGCCTACTAAAGTTGCAATTCCACCCAATGAGCAACCGTATGCAATTGATAGTAGCAAGCCCACACTAAATTTATGTGTTTTATTTTTTCCGAATTCCTCTTCTATTTTTAAAATAATCGATAACCCGATTGGCATCATCATTATTGCTGTTGCTGTGTTCGAAATCCACATCGATAAAAAGGCTGAAGATAGCAGAAAACCTAAAGTGATTTTTGAGGGGCTGCTCCCAATCGCATTAATAATCAGCAAAGCAATGCGCTTGTGTAAATTCCATTTTTCCATTACAAGAGCAATCATAAACCCACCGATGAAAAGAAAGATTGTGCTGTTTATGTAAATTGGAGCAGTAGCTTTGCCACTTTGGATGCCGAGCAGCGGAAATAAAATTAAAGGAAGTAATGCGGTTGCGAATAATGGAATTGCATCGGTTATCCACCAAGTTGCCATTAAAACAGCTACGGCAGACATGCGAGTTATCATTTTATTCGAGGATTCAAAATCACAGAAGAACAAAATTAAAAGAAACAAAAGCAAACCAAAATAACGGCCGAAATTTTTTGAGTCTATTCTATTTTTTTTAATGAATGTTTTTTTCAATAGTTCCTCCGCAATCGGTTTTAATACTTTTATGTTCAATACGATTTGGAAGTTAAAAAAAACAGAGTTAAGTGGAAAGATTTTTTATGTATTCTTTTGTGCTTTATTTTTAAATTTTACTTTCCTATTTGTATGTATTCACTATTGTTTAAGTTGTTGTCATTCAAACTTGAAATATTCAACATCAAAAAAATAAATTCCGGGGAAAATTAACTTTCGGAAAAAATCAACTTTCTTCCCAAAAAAAAATGTTAACCACTTGACATTCTCATTCTCTTTCTTTTTATTTCGAGTGCTCGTTTTTGGGGAAACAGCAAATTGGGAAAAACAAGATGGTACTTTGGGTTTTTGAATGTGGAATTAACAAAAAATGCTGATTTGGTATTGGTTATATTCTATTGTGTTATATGGGTTCTTTCAAGTTAATTGATTTTGGGTTGAATTTTGGGAAATTTAAATGGGAAAATATCCGGTAGTTAAACAATACGATCAAAAAGATTGCGGACCGGCAGCTCTGCTTTCGGTCTTAAAATTTTACAAAGGCGATGCATCGCTTCCGTATCTTCGGGAATTGTGTAACACAAGCCTTAACGGTTCTACGATGTTGGATTTAGTGAATGCGGCAAACGAAATTGGCTTTGATGCTTTTGGGGCAAGTGGTAAATATGAAGATTTAATGAAAGAGAAAATGCCTTGCATTGCTCACGTTGTTATTGACGAAAAGTTGAATCACTTTGTTGTTGTTTATAAAATCACCCCCGAAAAAATATTTATTGCCGATCCGGGCAAAGGTAAATATTGGCTTTCTAAAAATGATTTTTTGAAAATTTGGAAAAGCAATGCGGTTGTATTATTAAAACCTAAAGATGAATTGTTAAAAAAAGAAACTCCCCGTTGGTACAATTGGGTTTTTCAATACCTAAAAAAGGAAGAAACATGGGCTTATCAATCTCTTTTTCTCGGTACTGTTTATACCGCTTTGGGGCTTGTTACGGCAATGTTTGTGCAACTTTTAATTGATAAATATATTCCCGAAAAAGATTTTACAAAAATTATTTACAGCGGAATTATCCTTTTATCGATACTTTTAATCAAATCATTTGCGGGCTACTTCAGACAAAGATTTCTAATTATTTTAAATAAAAATGTTAATGTAAATATTAATACCGATTTTCTTTTACATCTTTTTAAACTTCCTAAAAAGTTTTTTGATACTCGTAAAATAGGCGATATAACGGCACGAATGAACGATGCAATGAGAATTCAAAGGGCAATACTGCAAATTATAGGTGTTTCGATAATTGATCTTTTTGTTATTGTTGCTTCATTCGGATTTATGTTTTATTTTTCCTCGCTTCTTGCTTGGCTTTCGCTTGCATTGATTCCTATTTATGCTTTGGTGCTATTCTTAAATGTGAAGAAATTAAAAAATCAGCAGAATGATGTAATGAAAAGTTATGCGATGGTAGAATCGACATACATCGATAGCCTAAAAGGTGTTGATGAAATTATCAGTTACAATTCGGGCAATACATATTCAAAAATAAATCAATTCTTTTTCGGGAATTATCAAGAGAAAATTAAAACTCTCGGTTTCACACAAAATAATTTATCACTCTTTGCCGAGATTTTTAGCAGTCTGATTATTGTTGGAATTTTAACAAGCGGTGCACTTTGGGTTATTGAAGGTAAATTTTTAATCGGTCAGATGATGGCAGCTTATTCTTTGTTGGCAAATATTCTTCCGGCGGTTAATCGCTTTGTTAACACTACAATTGTGTTGCAAGAAACTTCAATTGCAACTACCAGACTTATGGATATGCTTTTGGTTGAAAAAGAAAACGAAACGGGAAATGAAAAATTTAATTTGCAAAAAAATATACGATTAGAAAATGCAGCTTTCAGCTGGAACGGAAGAAATTTTTTATTCGAGAATTTAAATATGAAAATTTCTCGTGGTAAAATTACCGCTCTTTGGGGTGCAAGCGGAAGCGGCAAAACCACTATTGTGCAAATTTTGCAAAGAAAATATTTACTAAATAAAGGAGAGCTTTACGTAGATGATTTATTGGGTAGTAATATTCAGCTTGAAGATTATAGGAACAGTATTGGAGTGGTTCCTCAAACAATAAAAATTTTTAACGGAACTATTGCCGAAAATATTTTAATAGGCAGAACATTTCAAGAAAATGAAAAACCAATTGAGAACAGTGACTCTTTGGAAAAAACAAACTTCGAAGTTTTGTCAAGATTATCCTACAAAATAAATGAACTTGGTTTAACCGAGTTTTATCAAAGATTTGATTACGGTTTGGCAACTCTTATTGGCGAAGAAGGTCGCGAACTTTCCGGAGGAGAAAAACAATTAATCTCTATTACGCGGGCTTTACTGAATGATCCGAAAGTTTTAATTGTTGATGAAGGTTTAAGCGGCATAGATATAGAATTGGAAAAAATGATTTTTGATGTGATTAAAAATTATTCCAAACAAAATGCGGTTCTTTTAATTACGCATAACCTGAACTCAATTATAAAAACAGATTATGTTTATGTGCTTGCCAACGGAACAATTTCGCAGGAAGGTACTCCGCAAAAATTGATCTCTACCGGAGGCTATTTTAATAAAATGTGGAATTTAAAAGAATCTATTTATGAAAATATGGTGGTTGAAAATGAATAATACTTTGGCTATTTCATCCGATAAAAAAGATAAGCGAGTACTGGAAACTTGGCAGCTTTATTTACTGATTACGTTCATCACTGTAATTTTATCTTATGCTTTCCAGAAATTTATAATTACCAGAGATGTTTATTATGCCATTTACGGCGAGCAGTTGGAGGCAGATAGAATAGATCAAATTTTTGATCTGACAAAGAAATTTCAATTGTGGGGTTATTTAATTACTCCGTTAACCATTTGGCTAAGAATTTCTTTCGTGGCATTTTTAATTCAGTTACCTTTGATGTTAAAATATATCGAAATTCCTTTCAAAGAAATTTTTAGGATTACCGCTTTTGCCTTGCTGGCGTTGCTTTCGGTTGATGTAATAAAATTTTTCTATCTCTATTTTTTACCGGGCAGTTCAATTACCGCAGATACTTTAAGTTTTATTCCTCTTGCAATTACAAATTTTTTACCGCGTGAAAATTATTCCGAAATTGTTTTTGCCTTGCTTGGTAAAATAAATCCGTTCGAGTTTTTGTGGATTTTTATTGTGTACCGAGGTTTGCATAAAACCGGTAAGTTGGAAAAAACCGATGCTTTAATTTATTCGCTGGGTACGTGGATTGGTATTTTGATTTTATCTTTTGCACTAACAATGTTTTTAAGCTCGTTATGATTAAAAGTATAATAAAATATTCGGTGGCATTTATTTTTTTAATTTCCGCATTGCTGAAATTGTTCGATTTTAACGCAACCGTAAGTTTGTTTGAAGAGCTTATCGGCTTTGGCATTTCCTTGAATAAAATATTTCTTTCGATTTTGATTTTATTCGAAATAATCGTTGCTTACTGGATAGCCGCCGATTATTTGCAGAAACGTTTTATCTATTTATCTGTTGTAGCAATGTTGG
>CAZCBD010000179.1:0-5388 GCA_964496755.1 uncultured Melioribacteraceae bacterium | reverse complement strand
CGATGCTGTAGCCCTGAGATTTTAAAAAGGTATGTTAATTTTTTAAGTAATCCTGATGAGGAAACTGCAGTTAAGCAATTTGGTACGGGCGATAAATATTTTGGAGTAACTGTTTTAATGAGTACTTTACCCGGGCTTCCAATGTTTGCACACGGGCAAATTGAAGGCTTCTCGGAAAAATACGGAATGGAATATAAAAGAGCTTATTACGATGAATTTGAAAATAAAGATTTGATTGAAAGACACAACAAAGAAATATTTCCTTTGCTTGAGAAAAGATTTTTATTTAATGAAGTTCGGAATTTTTGGCTATTTGATTTTATCGATAAATACGGCAATGTAAATGATAATGTTATAGCTTTTTCTAATGCTGCGGGAAATGAAAAATATTTTGTGGCTTTTAATAATAAATATGATATGGCCGAAGGTTTTGTTAAAACCAGTTCAATACGAAAAAATAAGTTGAACAATTCTTTTGAATCAATTACATTTCACAATTTTTTCGGGATTGAAAACAATGTTGCGGCTTTTTATGTTTTTAAAGATCAGATTTCTCAAAAAGAATTTTTATTTAATGGCTCCGAAATGTTTTCCAAGGGATTTTGTTTAAGGTTAAAAGGATTTCAATATTTGGTTTTTGAAAAACCTATCCCAATAGATGGAGAAATGGAAATTTTAAACAAGCTGTATCACAGGTTAAATTTAAATTCCGTTACTTCCGTAAAATATGAATATGAAAATCTAAAATTTAAAAAAGTTAATGATGAGATTTTAAAAATCTCATCTCCGGCAACTATCAATGAATTTATTAAATACTGTATTCTACTGGAAAATTATAAAATTAATTTGCCCGTATTTATCAGTACATTAAATAATAATTTTAGGTATTTATTTTTTAATCTCGAAGAGCAAATTAAAATTAATGCGGATGTTTACTTATTACTAAAAGAAAATGAGAAAATTATTAAAATAATTAATGAGATAAACATTCTTCTAAATGAAGATAAAGGGTTAAAAAAATTCGAAAAAATATTTAAACTTAATAAAATTCAAAACTATAACGAATGTGCTTTGCTTTATATTTTGAATAGGATTAAAATTTTTATATCAAAAAGTTTAACATTGAATCAGATTGAACAGTTGCATCTGGAAAAAACTTTTTTCAGATTGATTTTGCAAACGGGAAAATCGGAAAAGGAAATTTTTAACTTGCAAAAATTATTGAATGTTCTTTTTAGATGTGAAGAGAATATTTTGTTAATGAATATTTCCGAAAATAATGAGAACAAAAAGAATGCTAAAAATTTTGAAGCTAATCTTGAAAATAGCATTGATGGTTTTATAAAAAAAATATTTACCATATCCGAGATAAAAGATTATTTATTAATTAATGTATATAATCATGAAGCATATTTTAACAAAGAAAGATTCGAAGAAATAATTGATTGGTCATTTACAATTTTTATAATTGACAATCATGAAAAGTTAAAACTTCAATGCAACACTTTTGAAAATTGCATGAACCTAATATTAAAAAAGATTAAGTTGATAAAAAATCATGCTTTAAATTCCGGCTATAAAGTAGATGAATTTTTGAGAAAAATAATATCAAATTTAAATAGACAATAAATTTTTTAAGTTAGCTCTTGAAATTTGATTTAAAATAAAGGATTTTAAGAAGCAGAAAATTAATAACCCGAAATTTAATGACAAAAAAAATTATTTTTTCTATCACTTCATATACCTTCCTCCCATTACTCGCTAATATTAGTGCAGAAATCAATATTTACAATAAATCCAAATTATTAATTAACCAAATACAGAAGAGCTATGCGAATACAAAGAATTAATCAGAAAAAAAACCAATTACCGGAAGATGAAGTTGACCTAAGTTTGATTAACGAAATAATCGAACATTACAAAGGGTATAAGGGAAGTACAATTCCCTTGCTTCAAAAAGCTCAGGAAATTTACGGGTATCTTCCAAAAAGTGTATTTAAAAAAATTTCAGAAGAAACCGGATTAAGTTTGAATGATTTATATGGAGTGGCAACATTTTATGCCCAATTCAGATTAAAACCGGTGGGAAAAAACATTATTAAAGTTTGTCACGGTACGGCATGCCATGTGCAAAATGCAAATTCAATTACAGATGCTCTGAAAGAAGAATTACAAATTAATGACGGTGAAACCACAGAGGATAATTTATTCACCTTAGAATCGGTTGCATGTTTGGGGTGTTGTTCATTAGCTCCTGTAATGATGATAGGTGATGAAACATACGGAAAACTTACAGGAAAACAGGCAGTGAAAATTATTAATGAAATTCGTGCAACAGAAAAAAATTAAAGCTCTTTAATTAATTAATTCGTAAACTAAATATTACTCCGGTATTCCGGAAAATGGAAGCAAAATGGAAAAAATAAAAGTGATTGTTGGACTTGGCAGTTGTGGTATTGCTGCAGGCGCCAATAAAGTATTTGAAAAGCTTGAAACTATTCTTAATGCTGATAGCTATGAATTTGAGCTTGCCAAAACAAGCTGTATTGGAATGTGTTATAAAGAGCCGTTAGTTGAAATTGTTGATGAAAATGGTTCATACATTTATGGAGATGTTAATCCTAAACGTGCAGAAGAAATAGTAGAAAGCCATATTAAAAATAAAATACCAATTAAAGATTATGTTGTAAAAAGCGATTTGCTTGAAACAAACGAAGATTCATTTTTTGAAGGACAAGTTAAAATTGCACTTCGAAATTGTGGATTAATTGATCCGGAAAATATAACCGAATATGAAGCAAGAGATGGTTACAAAGCAATTAAAAAAATTGCAGAACAAAAAATAAATTCTGAAAATGTAATTCAAATGATTATTGATTCGGGCATTCGTGGCCGAGGTGGCGGCGGATTTCCTACAGGATTGAAATGGAAATTTGCATACGGTTATAAGTCGGATGAAAAATATATAATTTGTAATGCCGACGAAGGCGACCCCGGAGCGTTTATGGACCGTTCCTTACTCGAAGGCGATCCGCATGCCGTATTAGAAGGAATGATAATTGGAGCTTATGCAATACAAGCTACAAGCGGTGTAATTTATTGTCGTGCAGAATATCCGCTTGCAATAAAACGTCTGAATATTGCAATTAAGCAAGCAAAAGAAAAAGGATTTCTTGGCAAAAATATATTAGGTATTGAAGGATTTAATTTTGATATATACGTTAAAGAAGGTGCCGGAGCTTTTGTTTGTGGCGAAGAAACAGCATTGATTGCTTCAATTGAAGGCAAAAGAGGAATGCCTAGGAAACGTCCGCCATTTCCTGCCGAAGCTGGTTTATGGGGAAAACCCACTAATATCAATAATGTTGAAACTTGGGCAAATATTCCTTGGATTATTTTTAACGGTCCCACAGAATATGCTAAATATGGTACCGAAAAAAGCAAGGGAACAAAAGTATTTGCACTTACGGGTAAAATAAAACATGGCGGGTTGGTTGAGGTTCCAATGGGAATGTCAATACATGATATTATTTTTAAACTCGGCGGTGGAATTCAAAATAACAAGGAGTTTAAAGCGGTACAATTGGGAGGTCCATCGGGCGGCTGCATTCCCGCACATCTGGATAATACTCCTGTTGATTATGATTCGGTTAATGCTACCGGTGCTATTATGGGTTCCGGCGGTATGGTAGTGATGGATGAAACCACATGTATGGTTGATATGGCAAGATTCTTTTTAGAATTTACCCAAAAAGAATCTTGCGGAAAATGTACCTTCTGTCGGATAGGCACCAAAAGAATGCTCGAAATTCTAACTCGCATTACCGAGGGTGACGGACAGGAAGGGGATATAGAAAGATTAGAAGAATTAGCTTATCAAATAAAAGATAACTCTCTTTGTGGCTTGGGCCAAACGGCACCAAATCCGGTACTTACAACAATAAAATATTTCAGAAATGAATACGAAGCTCATATCAAAGATAAAAAATGCCCTGCAAAAAATTGCAAAGCCTTACTTACTTATGAAATTATTGAAGATAAATGTACGGGATGTACATTGTGTGCAATCAAATGTCCCGTAGATGCAATTAGCGGTGAAAAGAAAAAAACACATTTTATTAATCAAGACGAATGTATAAAATGTGGTGAATGTTATAACAGATGTAACTTTAATGCAATTAATATTTATTAAAATAATGTTTAACAAAAGTGAAAAAAATTATGAGCAAAATTAAAATAAAGATTGACGGAAAAGAATATATTGGAAACAAAGGAGATACAATCCTTGAATTAGCCAATAGAAACGGGATAGAAATTCCCACATTATGTAACGACCCCCGTTTAGAGCCATATACTTCGTGTTATGTTTGCGTAGTAGAAGTTGAAGGTATGCGAGGTTTGCAACCTTCATGTTCAACTCGAATTAATGACGGAATGAATGTAACTACGAATAATGAAAAAATCAGAAAAGCAAGAAAAACAGCACTTGACTTGCTATTGAGCAATCATTATGCTGATTGCTTAGGACCCTGCAAGCAAACATGCCCGGCACATGTTGATGTGCAAGGTTATGTTTCTTTAATTGAAAAAGGAATGTACAGTGAAGCAATAGGGTTAATAAAAGAAACAAATCCTTTGCCGGCAATTTGTGGCAGAGTATGCGTTAGACCATGCGAATTTCAATGCAGAAGAAATTTACTTGAAGAAGGAGCCGCCGAAGGAGTAGACTATTTGAAGCGCTTTGCGGCCGATAAAGATATGGCCTCGCCAAATAAATTTATGCCTACAATTGCCGAATCAACCGAAAAGAAGGTAGCGGTAATCGGCTCGGGTCCCGGGGGATTATCTGCCGCTTATTTTCTGCAATTAAAAGGTCATCAGTGCGATATTTATGAAGCAATGCCCAAATCCGGCGGTTGGCTTCGCTATGGAATACCGGAATATAGATTACCAAATGATGTTTTGGACAAAGAGGTAAAAAACATTACCGATTTAGGAGTTAATATCTTTTACAATAAAAAATTGGGCGACAATTTAACATATGCAGAACTTCAGGAAAAATATGATAGTATTATCTTAACTATCGGTTCGCAGAAAGGTACTAAACTTGGATGCGAAGGCGACGATGCAAATAATGTTTTTTCGGGAATCGATTTTTTAAGAAATATGGAAGTAACCGGACAACGCCCGAATTTAAAAGGAAAAGTTGCCGTTACGGTTGGCGGAGGTAATACGGCAATGGATTGTTGTCGGACTTCTGTACGATTAGGTGCCGAAAAGGTTTATGTTGTTTACAGGAGAACGGAAAAAGAAATGCCTGCTAATCCAATTGAAATTCACGAATCGAAACTTGAAGGCGTTGAATACTTATTTTTAACTAATCCGGTT
>CAZCBD010000178.1:0-5400 GCA_964496755.1 uncultured Melioribacteraceae bacterium | reverse complement strand
CGCTTTGGGATTAATATTTATAATTCAAAGCAAGAAAATTAAAAGTATTTCCAGCAAAATATTTTTAATAACTTTGTTTTTAGTTGTTGGTTATGTAATATCACACACAATCCATTTTATGCTTTTACCACCGGGCGATTTAACGGTGCTCGATAAATCGTGTCAATCATTCTTGCTGTTAATAATAATATCCTTAACATTCTTTTCTTATTATTATCCGTACGAAAAAAAAATGCCGATTCTTTTGAAGGGGTTAATTTTTTTCCCTTCACTCATAATGTTATTTATGTTGTGGACAGGAAGACTTATTTCCGAATCACATTTGCATTCGGAAATTTTTGAAGCACATTATACTTTTTATTACATTCTATTTATAGTGTGGTATTTATTTTTAATTGCCTTAAGCTCCGTTTTTCTTCTAAACAAAATACGAAAAACAAATAACGATTTAGTTAAAAAACAAATACAATTAATTTTTATCGGATTAATAATAACAATTCTAACAGCATTTATTTTCGGTATTTTTTTGCCGTGGCTATTGGGTTTTTATTATTTAGTGGAAGTAAGCCCGCTAGCTTTTTTAAGCGGAGTAATTTTATTTTCAACCATCGCTTTGCAAAAATTTAATTTGTTTAGAAACACCCGAGAAAAATTCCAAGAATTTAGTATAGTTAAAAAAGTGATTTTTGTTGCTCTAATTATTGTACCCATTACTATTTTGATGTTGCAGATTCCAATAGGACGCTTGCTTTTTGATTTTAACAATTCCGGCTCATGGTTTAAATTCTTACTTTTAAATATTATAGGTGGAATAATTACAAGTACGGTAATGGCAATCTTTATTGTTCGAATAATTGCCAGACCGTTAATAAAAATTAAAAGACAAATCGTAGGCATTAAAAACGGTGAATATGGCTTAATGGTTGATATAAAATCGAATGATGAAATTGGTGAACTTGCATCTACCTTTAACGAAATGTCTTTAACCTTAAAAGAAAATTCTGAAATTATTAAGTCCAACAATAAAAAAATAGAATTATTATTAGATGCGTTTGAAAAATCTAATGCCTCAATTGCCATAATTGATAATTCATTAAGAATTATTGAAGTTAACAAAATGTTTTATAGAATTAATAATATATCGGAAGAAGAAGTTTTAAATAAAAAAATAAACTCTTTGCCGGGTTATTCATTTTTATCGGAAAATAAAATTTATAATTATGAAACAACAATTAATAAAATACTGAACAATACGAGTAGAACTTTTGTATTATCCATATCTCCCTTCAATTTCAATAAAATTAAAAATTACGGTTTTTTAATTGTTGAAGTGGATATAACCACCACAAAAGAACTTGAGCAAAAACTTATTTTAAGCGAAAAATTAGCAGCCATAGGAAAAATGGCAACGGTATTGGCTCATGAAATTAAAACTCCTTTAACTTCAATTAAAATGAATTGCGATATGTTATCTGCCGAATTAAAATCAGATTCGGAGAACTCACAATCTTTCGAAATTATAAACCGCGAAATAAATAGATTAAATAACTTGGTTAAAGAGGTATTGCATTTTTCCAAACATGAAAAACTTGAATTGAAAAATATAATGCTCAAAAAAATAATTGATAAAATTATTCTTCAAAATAGTAATAAATTTAGTAAAGGAAATTTTGAAGTGGTAAATAATATTGATGAAACTATACTTAATCTTGACGAAGAGAAAATATATAGAGTGTTTTTAAACTTAATTGAAAACGCATTTGAAGCAAGAAGAAAAAACGGAAAAGTGATTTTGTATTCAAAAAAAACAAATAATAATTTGGATATTTATGTTGAAGATAACGGTGTGGGAATTAATGAAGAATTACAACAAAAAATATTCGATCCGTTTTTTACAAATAAAGCATCGGGAACAGGTTTGGGTTTAGCTATTGTCAAAAAAATAATTGAACTGCATAATGGTAGTATTCAAATACTATCACCAAAAAATAATACAATTCTTAAATTAACTTTTAAAGGAGTTTTTTAATGCTTAAATCAATTTTGGTGGTAGATGATGATTTATCTATTAGAGAAACAATTAAAAATTTCTTATCAAAAAAAGGCTATAACGTTGAATTGGCCGGTAGTGCTGAAGAAGCACTTAAAAAATATGAAAACGATAATTTTGATTTGGTTATTTCCGATTTAAAAATGCCCGGCCTAAGCGGTATTGATTTGTTAAAAAAAATCAAATTGGAAAATGAAAACATTCCGTTTATTATTATGACTGCTTTCGATGAAATGGAAACAACAATTGAGGCAATGCAGTTCGGGGCATTAGATTATATTGAAAAACCGATAGATATAAAATATTTGCTATCTCTAATTGAAAAATCTTTTATTACCAAATCGGTGAGCGAAACATTGGAAAATGTAGTTGAAGAGGATAATCTGAATAAAATCCGAATTGTTGGTAAAACAAAAAAGATGAAAGAAATTTATAAACTTATCGGTCAGATTTCCCCAAACAAAGTTACGGTATTAATTTCCGGTGAAAGTGGAACAGGAAAAGAATTGCTTGCCAATACAATTCATAATAGTGGCATAACCAAAAACGAACCTTTTGTTGCAGTAAACTGTACTTCACTTTCCGAAAATTTATTGGAAAGTGAATTGTTTGGTCATGTGAAAGGTTCATTTACCGGCGCAACCCGAGATAAAAAAGGAAAGTTTGAATTAGCAGGTAACGGTACAATTTTTCTTGATGAAATTTCCGAAATTAATCATTCTATCCAAGTTAAGTTGCTAAGAGTACTTCAGGAAAAGGAAATTGAACCGGTTGGAGGTGAAAAAACAATAAAGGTTAATGCTAGGATAATTGCGGCAACTAACCAAAATTTAGAAAAATTGATTGAAGCCGGTAAATTTAGAGAAGACCTTTATTATAGATTAAATATCGTAACTATAAATTTACCTCCATTACGCGAAAGAAAAGAAGATATTCCATTACTTGTAAAATATTTTCTAAAAAAAATAAATTATACGCTTCACAAAAAAATTCTGAAGGTTTCACCCAAAGCAATGGAAAAATTAATTAATCATAATTGGATAGGAAATATCAGAGAGTTGGAAAATTGCCTTATGCAAGCTGCTGTTTTAACTAATGGTGATCTTCTTGAAGCTGAAAATATTTTGTTGCAGGAAAGAAAAGCTTTGCCGGATTCTACCGAAGTTATAAACTTGTCTCTATCCGAAGTTGAAAAAAAACATATAATTAAAGTTTTGGATTATTTTGAATGGGATAAGAAAAAGGCAGCTGCCAGTTTAGGAATTTCTCTTCCAACTCTGTATTCTAAAATTGAAAGTTACAGCCTTAAAAAAAATTAAAAATCTTTAAATAATTTAAAATTTATTTTTTGCATTTCCTCTAAAAACCCTCAAAAACTTCCTTAAACACACTTTCCTTTTTGGCACTATTTTCGACTAACTGTATTAAACTATTTATCTAAAACGAGGAGGATGTGATGGATAGCATAATACAAATCAGAAAATTCAGAATTAATAAAATATACAATTCTGACGAAGCAAAAAATTTGGAAAAAAAATTGTCCAATATTAATGGTGTATTAAGTGCAAAAGTTGACAGCACGGGATTAGTAAAATTAGAATACAACATTAAATCCGTGAAATTTGATACTATTGAAAAATTCCTCGCATTTACAGGCTTCGATTTTAAGAATAAATTCTGGACAAAGATAAGAACTTATTTTTGGACTTTTACGGAAGAGAATGAATTAGATAATCTTCAGCACACACCGCACTGCTGTAGTGAAACACCGGTGAAAGAAAAATAAACTTTTCTTCGGAAAGGTTTATTCTGATCCGAACAGCTTTGTTGCGAAGAACCAAACTGAAAATTTAATTATCAACAAAAAAATTAAAAACAACAGAGAGATAAAGTCATGATGTCATTTACAATATATTGCACGGTTTTTGTATTAATCCTAGCGGGTTTTCTATTTCTGATTTTACAATCATCCGATAAAAATAAATAAGGTATATCTATGAAAAGTATATTTATAAAAACAAAATTCCTTTTGGTTTTTACTTTATTAATAGGAATCAATTTTGCACAGAATAATTTCAAGTTGGGAAAATATGTTTCAGAGGCATTAAGAGTTAGTCCCGAATTAAAAATGTTGAACTCGAAATTATTAGTATCCAAATCAAAGGTAGCGCAAGTTTCTAATTTGCCGGATCCCGTTTTAAAGTTTGGGGTAAACAATTTACCTGTTGCATCTTTTGCTTTTGATGAAGAAGCAATGACCGGAAAAGTAATTGGTTTAAGTCAGGCAATTCCTTTTCCGGGCAAATTATCCCAAGCCGGTAATATAAAAACAATAGATGTTGAAATTGTTGAAGAAGAAATTGCAGACAAAAAAAATCGAATTAAAAATGAATTTTCGCAAGCGTATTATGAACTGATTTATTTACGGAGTGCAATTGAATATTCAAATGAAAATCTGAAATTACTTGAATCAATATCCAAAGTAGTTAGAAGCAAATATTCGGTTTCAAAAGCGAGTCAACAAAATGTAATAAAAGTTGACGAGGAAATTACTTCGTTGCGTACAAAAATAGAGTTTCTTCGGGGTAAAGAAAACGCAGTAATAGCAGTGTTAAATTCATTTTTGCTTGCGGATTCAAAATCAAAAATAGAAACCGGAAAGATTAGCATGATTCCTAATTTTAATTTTACTATTACCGAATTGATTAAAATTTCCGAAAATAATCGTCCGTTTTTAAAAGGAATTAAAAAGGCAAAAGAAAAATCGAAAGAACTAAAAAAACTTTTTGAATATGATTATTATCCGAATTTTGCGTTTTCCGTTCAATACACCCAAAGAGGGAACTTTGCAAAAACCAATTCAAATTTGAATGATTTTTTGTCCGGTTTTATCAGTTTATCGATACCCTTGAATTATGGCGGCAAAGTAACTGCCAAAGTAAACGAAGCAGAGTATAAATATGATCTGTATTCAAATCAGTATAATGCTTCCCTACAATTTTTAATGAAAGCTTTCGGTAAATCAGTTTCCAAAATTTTGGAGCTAAAAGAACGAGAAAAATTAATTGAGCAGGGCTTACTTAAACAAGCAAAACAATCTTTAAATGCAGCATTGGCCGCTTATCAAGTAAATGAAATTGATTTTTATAATGTGATTGCAGCGGAAAACAGATTGTTGAATGTTCAAATAGAATTAGCAAAAATTAGAACGGATTACTACAAAGAAATTAGTTTACTGGAATTTTTAACCGGTTCAAGTTTGAAAAGAGATGAGAATAAATACAATGGAGAAAAATAATGAAAGAGAAAATTATAATCTGAGGAATTGTTTTACTGCTTTCAGTTGCGGT